>JAGZLX010000074.1 GCA_018364485.1 Granulicatella adiacens | reverse complement strand
AGGATACGAGGGCGAACGCTCAGGGACGAATCATTGGAAACAAACACCGCAAGGGACTTGGAACAAGTCGTGCGGATGTTTGTTGAAATGGACGTCGGCCCTGTGAGCCCGAGTTCAACTACACAGGATGTGAGACAAAAAAGTCAACCATTGCGAAGAACGCTCAGGACTGAACAACACCAACTCCTCCCTTGCCTTTCTCTCTCATCTCCATTACCATAGAACTAACAAGAAAAAGGAGTTTTCCATATGCACAAAAATCGCGTTCGCGGCTATAATAAACGTTTTTATCCCGGTGTGGCCTTAATCGTGGCGGCTATGCTTTGCCTTGTTTTTGCATTAACAAGACTAAACGTTCCATTATTACAACTGCAAAATAAATATTTTAACCTCAATGATATCGTAAAAAATGAAGATTCCATCTTAAAGGTGAACGGTATCGACAAGCACTCCGTCGAAAACTCGGACTTTGGAAAATGGTCGCTTTATATCGTCTCTTATTTAGAAAAAGATTCCTATGGAAACGAAACGACACAATACATTGGGTTAGAATTAGATGAAGAGACCGCCAAACAATTAATCGATAAGAAAAATACCTTAAGAGATCATCCTGAAAAAGTTGCGGGTACCTTTGTTGAGCCAGAATTTCACGATAAGAAAGTGATGGATTATAGCTATCGTACCCAAGATGCGATGAAAAAATACATCAAGTTCCCAATTTCACGTCGTTATCAAAACTATGTATCGATTAAACCAGGAAAGGAAACACAAAAACTCTTCCTAATCCTCTCCCTTATCCTCTTCATTCCAGGACTGGCACTCGTGTATTTAGCTGAAAAGCATCATAAATTTGCGATGTACTACAACAGTTTATTTGCAGGATATGAGAACACAGAAGCGTTAGTGGCAAGTCATCCAGAGTTGAAAGGCAAACGTTTATCTACATTATTGAATAAATCCGATTATATCGATGACAAATTAGGAGTGTACATCTATAAAAACTTCTTCTGTTCTACTGTAAAAGGCTTAGAAATTTATGATTTAAACAAAACGAAGAGCGTACACCACTTTGAAAAAACATTTTACCCTGAAGAAGGCGGCAGATTCATGAAGTCGTACCTTGTGTTCGCAACAAGTGATCCAAACACCACGGTTCGCAGTACGAAGATTCAAATTAAAAATATCGGCGAAGAGACCGATGCACATCTACAGCCATTCTTTGACAAATTGCGTCAAGATTTCCCAACGATTGAGATTGAGGCTAAAAAAGAAAGTAAGAGATAAGGAGTCCAGTAGGATTCCTTATTTTTTTCAACACGAAATTATCATATATGATAATTACCATATATGATAATTTCAGTATTCGAATAAAGTCACTTGCAAAATGCTATTTTCTAGAGTGTTATAGCTGTATTATATATATATTATTGAAAAGAGGTTTATATCATATGACAGAAAATCGTAATCACGGCTTTAGAATTCGTTTCTATTTCGGACTTATTTTAATTATTGCCGCTTGCGTCATCGGATTTTTCAATTTCCAAAAACCAGACGCTAAAAAAATCTATGAAGAAGGAAATGCCCTTGACTTCAGAACAAGTAATGACGATAAAGAATCAGTCTTAAAAATTACTAATATCTCAACAGAACCTGTTATCACCGTAGATAAAGGAAAAACATATGTCTACATTGTTGAATATGAAAAAGAAGGTACTGCAAAAGATAAAGATTATGGTTATATTGGTCTTGAAGTAACAAAAGAAGAAGGTGACAAATTAGTCGCTAAAGCTGATACACTGCAAGACAATCCAGAATATGTCTACGGTACAATCATCTATTCTTACCGTAATAAAAGCGCGATTCAAAACTACAATGAATTAATTACTAAAGTGTACAATAACTATAACCTTCTACAAGCTGGTGCAGAAACACAATTCTACTTCTCTCAAACAGAAGCTAGCTCTGCAAAACGTGGCGGATTAATCGTTGCGGCAGGTCTTACAGTTGCCGGTCTTGTATTTATTGGATTAGCGTTCTTGAAACGTAAAAAAGTTGGTGCGGCTTACGACGAAATGTACGCAGCTTACCCAGAATTACGTGGCAACTTAGATTTACTACGTACAAACGCTACTTATGCGGATGACGAAACATTTGTATACATCTACAAAAACCACTTCTTCACTACTTGGAGCGGATTAGAAGTATACGACTTAACAAAAGCAAAACGTGTTTACCACTATCAGTTATCACATAAGAGATATGGAGTTACAACAAACGTTGAATCATTCCTAATCTTCTTAACAGACGACAGATCATACCGTGGTAAGAAAACGAAGATTGAAATTAAGAACATCGGTGAAGAAACAGATAGCTTCTTACAACCATTCTTCCATGCAGTTGTTGAAGAATTCCCTAACACAGCAGTAGGATATGAAAACAATAGACCGTTCTAAAATCAGGATGTGAGAAAAAGCGTTCAGAGGCGATGACGGTTTGCAGTTTAGCCGTAAGCGGTCTGAAAGACCGTGCGGACTAAACTCGAAAGGCTTGAGCCTCTGCTTTTTCGAACTCAACTTCATAGGATGCGAGACATCGCGCTCAGAAATGGAACGTTGGAAAATTCTTCACAGTGAGAAGAATTTGAAACTCAAAGAAGGGACTCGGAACGAGTCGTGCGGACGTTTCGGGAAACGCACGCCATTTCTGCGATGGCGAGCTCAACTACTGAAGGATGTGAGGGCGAACGCTCAGGACTGAATCACTGGAGACAAATAACGCAAAGGACTGCTTGCAGTCGTGCGGATATTTGTCGAAGTGGACGTCAGTCCTGTGAGCCCGAGCTCAACTACAGGATGTGAGAAAAAGCGTTCAGCTAATATTCGCAGTACGAATGTTAGGTGACGGTTCGCAACACTAAAACTATTCCTCCGACTCGCAATGCGGGTCGGATTTTTTTATACACAAATTCAATAAATTCTTTCCACTAAAGTGAAAAATTTATTTTGCAGTTCGAAATGGTTTATGGTATATTATATCTATCATATAACCCATTTTAAAGGAGAAAAATCATGACTGAAAAACGCAGTACTAAAACCATTATCGGCTTAATCATCGCTGGAGTTCTCTCTATCATCGTTGCTCTTGGCGCGTTAGGATACTTCCAGTTCTACCAAACTGCTGATAACTTATACAAACAAGGAAATGTCTTTGGTGAAGCACCAATGAAAGACGAAGCATACACTGCTGTTAAGATTACAGGTTATGCCAAAAATCCTATTGCTACAATCGATGGAGGTACGAAATTATACTTAATAGAGTTTTCTAAAACAGACACAGATGATTTTGGTTATACAAGTATCGAAGTCAAAGACGGCGATAAATTAATTGATAAATTAAACGCTGCCGATGATCTTGTAGAAAATCCTGTTATCGTTGCTGCTAAAATCCGTAAATCAGGTGCAGACGGTGCCATCCGTAACTACACTATTGAATTTAAAGATACCATTAGCGAAAACGAAACAATTTCAAAACTCGCCGAAACGGAATATTATGCTTCTGTTTACGAATTTGATAAAGACCGTCAATTCTCATATATCATTGCTGGTATCGCTGGTATTATTGCTCTAGTATTCTTCTACAGTGCTTTCGCAACACGTAAGAGCGAAGACAAAGCGTACAACGAACTATACAGCGCTTATCCAGAATTAAACTACTCTATGGATTCTGTATTAGAAGATGCTACTTATGTTGATAACCAATTAGGAATCGTTTTATACAAACACCACCTACTTGCGACATACAAGAATTTCCAAGTATACGACTTAACAAAAGCTGAGCGTATCTACCACTACATCTACACTCAAAAATCTTACGGAATGACTGTTAGCCGTACTTCACAATTAATGGTAATTACAAACGACAAATCATACCGTAGAAAGAAAACTGGCCTTGTGATTAAGAACGTCGGTGAAGAAACAGATGACTTACTACAACCATTCTTCTACGCAGTAAGCCAAGAATTCCCAGACATCCTACTAGGATTCGAGAATAAAAATAAAAGACCGTTCTAAAATCAGGATGTGAGAAAAAGCGCTCAGAGGCGATGACGGTTCGCAGTTTAGCTGCAAGCGGTCTGAAAGACCGTGCGGACTAAACTCGAAAGGCTTGAGCCTCTGCTTTTTCGAACTCAACTTCACAGGATGTAACGCACAAACAAATACACCAAAAAAGAACCGCCTCCTGGCGGTTCTTTTCCTTTAATTAATTCATTTTCTATTAATCAACATAAACTGTTTTTGAACGGTTTAAGTATGCGTAGGCTAATCCAATAATGATACCTCCGCCGATCCAGTTACCAACAAAAGCAACTACCCAGTGACGAATCATATTGAACCAGTTCATGAAGTCTAATGAACTTCCTACTGATGTGAATTTAACAATTGAGAATGAAGCGAAGTTTGCAACCACGTGCTCGTTTCCTAAGTATACGAACATGAAAATTGCTGAAATAATGATCCACATTTTCGCAACGTCGCTCTTAATAAGTAAGAATGATAAGATTGCTACGTTTACGAATACGTTCGCAACGATGGCTTCAAGTAATACTGACTCATTACCGCGAGCTAATTTACCTTCAACCACTTTCGCGATGAACTGACCCGCTTCTAATCCGCTAAATGCTGAAGTGTGGGCGAACACCGCACCGACAATCATTGCACCAATCAGGTTAAATACACCACAGTACAATAGAATCGTTAAAGCTTTAGAGCATTTGATATGTTTTTGGAAAACTTCTGCTGTTAAATACATCATGTTTGATGTCGCAAGTTCCGCATTCAAGAATAGAATGTATACCAAACCCCATGTAAAAATAAATGCGAAGATGAACTTGCTTAGCGCTGGGTTGATGCTCGCAATATTTTGCGCTGCTAAAGCTCCTGCTGCTGTACTCATCGTTAAGAATGCTCCTGCAAACATTGAACGAACGGCGTAGCGCCCTTTACTTTCTGTAAATAAAACTTCTTTTTTCTGACAAGCTTTTTTTACCTTTGTATCGAATTCACTTGTGTGTTCCATAAAATGCCTCCTAAAATTAATTACACTTTAGTATACCACTTTTCGAGAAATTTCAAAGCGTTTTCCTAATTCTTTTTTCGTGAAAATTTACTTTACAACACTATGGATGCTTGCTAGAATGAGCAGTGGTTTAAAAGACAACTTCAAAGGAGACTCTTATGAAAAAAATTATTGGAATTTTTGCGGCTGCCCTCTTCTTAACAGCATGCGGGCAAGCGCCAACAACAACTACAACACAGGAAACAACAACTGCGACAACTGTAGCGGAATCGACAACAGTCACACTCAATATCACTAAAGACGGCGAAGCGATTGAAGGTAGCCCGTTCACTCTTGCATTCAAAGAAGGCGACAACCTTCTAGACGTGATGAAGGTACAACTGAAAATCGTTGAAAAAGACGGCTTTATTTCTTCTATCAACGGTGTGGAACAAGTCCCAGCCGAAAACAAATACTGGTTATTCGACGTGAACGGTACGATGAGCCCTGTCGGTGCAAAAGAAGTCATCCTAAAATCAGGCGACGTCATCGACTGGAAACTCAATAAACTTCAATAGTCCTATGGCAAATTCAACTCGAAAAATCACCCTTATCGCCCTACTATCCGCCTTTTGCGTGATTGGTAGACTCGGCCTCCTCTCGCTTCCAAATGTTCAACCGATTACCGTTGTGGTCATTTGGATTACGCTTGAACTTGGACTTTTGTACGGTGTTGCTATCAGTAGCATCTCCATTTTGATTTCCAACCTTCTAGTAAGCATGGGGCCATGGACACTCTATCAAATGGTCAGTTTTGCCCTCGTCTGCGTGTGTGCATTACTCCTTCGTCCATTGTGGAGAAAAAGAAAACAATTCCCGCGCCTAGCTTGGATTCTTTTTCCAATCTTTGCAGGACTGATGGGCTACTTATACGGCTTTATCATCTCGATTTTCTGGGTATTCAGCATGCCTGGTCTGAACTTCTGGATTTACTACTTAAACGGCGTTCTATTCGATACGTACCACGCCATCGGAAACGTCGTCTTCTGGATCTTATTGATTCCACTGTTTGAGAAACTCAATCCATTCAAAAAGCTACAAAAATAATAACAGACTTAAAATCACCCCTTAAAAAAGATGGTTTTAAGCCTGTTTTTTTCTTTATAAATGATGATGTAAAATCTTTACGGATATCTTTATAGCAGAGTTCATAAGGAACGCTTATTAATTCTTTTCCGGATTTCGAATAAATTCCCAAATCTTAGACACGTCGTCTAAACTCCTTGACACTTTTGTATTGACATCCACTGTTCCTTCTGCGTCATAAACATTGTGCACTCCGTACAGAACAATTTCATTTTTTGTATTTACATATACTAATTTTAGATTGATAACCCTGTCTTCTTTCGAGTCTCCTGGATAATTAACGAACAGCACCTGTTTGATATCTTTAGGATAATGATTATAGAGCTGCTCTATCTTCGGATCATCCTTATCAAACTTTACTCCGGTCCCTGCATAATACGAGATCGTATTATTCTCAAGAAGCACGGTATTTGCTATATCTTTTTGCAAATTGATTTGTAGCTTTGGAGCCATCTTAACGATACCCTTAGTATTCCAAAGATATACAACATCCTGTTTATCAATAAAATAGCTACCTTGAATATCTTTCACATTATCCATTATCTTTGTAAATTCCCCGTCATACTGCTTAAAATAAACAGTTCCGTCCTTCGTTAACGTAAAGAATCTCCAAGCTGAATCTCCCATCGATGATACTTTGACGACATCTTTAACATCTTCAATTTTCGTTAATTCTTTGAAATCTTTGTCGAATCCATTATATGGTTTTATCCCATAAGCATACAAGTAACCATCCTTATCAACTGCTAAGAGTCCCATTTGAGTTCCGGATGCCATAACGATATTGCTACCGATTTTTTTCGGTTCGCCACCTTCTCCGATATACAAATCGTTATTATTATCAATCCAAACTTCTGAAGATACTACTTGTTTCACATTTTCAATATATTTCGTTAGAGATTCGGTAAATTTATCGTAATTCTCCATTTGAACGCCTCTACCAATATAATAGACGTTCCCTTTATTAGACAGTACCTTTATTCCCTGGGATGTTAAATCATACTGTGCGACTTCTTCTGCTCCAAGGTTTCCACATGCAGCAAAAATTACTACACACATTAACGCTAGAAGCATCCCTAATATTCTTTTTATTTTTTTCATTGTCATACTCCTTTTAATTAGTGATAAAAAAGTTCTTCTGTTTATTATATCACAAACTATTCGTTAAGTATTACTTCCCTATACTCGCACACAACTTCCCACTTTTCCCTTCACGAAAAGAAGACCCATTTTTATAAACACACAAAAGAAGCACCACCCTTTTTTGTATGCTCATAAAAATGGTCTATCTGGAAGATTCCCGGATTTTATAATAGTCATATTGGGGAATCGCAACCAATGTGAATTACTGACTCTAGGGTATAACCCGTAGAGTCAGTTTGAAGCTTGGTAGGAATTGAGACGTAGGCTCAATCCGGTGCCCCATTATGACTATTATGAAGACATCCGAGGAATCTAACAGATAGACGTAAGTCTAGTTTTATTGTTTTTAGCACTTACAGAGCAAACCATGAAGAACCATAAAGACGGCACCCCTCTTTTTTGTATGCTCATAAAAATAGTCTATCTGGAAGATTCCCGG
>JAGZLX010000073.1 GCA_018364485.1 Granulicatella adiacens | reverse complement strand
GCCTTCGTTCTTAATAAACGGTCTATTCATAACAGGCGTTTGAGGTTCCATGCTTCGTACAGGCGGTGCTTGGAAATTCTGCGAAGTTTGAACTTGCTTTTGCTTCACTTGATTTTGAATCGTTGTGTAATCAAGATTAAATTCATCCGCAAGAGACTTCATCGCTAGATTCTTTTCAACATCATTTGTAAGTTTCGCTAGTTCAATAATCATCTCTTCGATATACTGAATCTTTTGACTCTCAACTTGTAGTTGATATTTCTTAGAAAGGAATCTCTTTTTAAATTGATAGATGGTTTCTTGCCCGTGTTCAACTAAATCGATAAACGCTTGGGGTCCACGTTGTTTAATAAACTCATCTGGATCCAACCCATTATCAAATGGAATAATACCAATCGTAAAAGCATTCGTGGATTGAATCATTTCAATCGCACGGTTTGTCGCTTCCAGACCTGCTCTATCACCATCATAAGCAATCAAAATCGTATCCGTTACATGACGAAGCTTTTGAATTTGCTCTGGTGTAAGAGATGTCCCCATTGAGGCGACCCCTAGTTGAACTCCCGCTTGCCAAGCAGAAATAACATCCATATATCCTTCAAAAAGGATGACTTTATTTTCTTTACGAATATTCTTCTTTGCTAAATCAAAGTTGAATAGAAAGTTTCTTTTCGCAAAGAGCGGTGTTTCAGGACTGTTTAAATATTTAGCCTGTGAAGCAAACTCATCTGAATACCCTGGCAAAACACGTCCAGAGAACCCGACGATTTGTCCATGTTCATTACGAAGAGGAATCATAATCCGCTGATTAAAACGATCAAAGAATCCTGATTGACTTTCAACGAATAGACCTGTCGCTTCCATTTCTTGTTCTGTTAGCTCTAAATCTTGTAAGAGCTGTGTCAGCTGCGTGCGGTCTTTTAACGAGAAACCAAATCCAAATTCCTTTAACGTATCAATCGTATAGCCACGATCCGTTAAGTAATGAAGCGCTTCTTGTCCACCTTTTGTATTAAATAGGACGTGCGAGTAAAACTCACTCGCTTTTTCATGTGCCGCAAACAATTTTCTCTCTTTTTGAGGAATTGCTTGTTGGCTTGAAGGGATTTCTACATCGAGAGGAATATGCGCAAGTTCTGCTACCCTAACAACCGATTCTGGAAAAGATAAACTTTCCAATTCCTGCATGAAGTTAAAAACATTTCCTCCGCGTCCACAACTAAAACAGTGGAATAACTGCTTTTCTTCTGTGACGGTGAACGAAGGTGTTCTTTCATCATGGAAAGGACAGCGGCCAAAGAGGCTCTTCCCTTGCTTTCTCAATTGGACAAATTGCCCTACAATATCGAGAATATTCACTTGCGATTGTATACTTTGAATCGTTTCTTTTGATAATCGTTGACTCATAAAAAAACTCCCTCCATACACTACGCCTAATGATACAGCATATAATATATCACAATTCGCGATTTAATGCAATGGAGCAAGCTTTTTTTCTGCTCAAACAAAACAAGTGATACCGTATACGGTATCACTTGTTTTTTAATCGGCAATAAATTCTTCAATCCACGCCCAAGCTTTCTCTACTCCTTCACCTGTTTCAGATGAGAATGTTAAGAATAAGTCTTCTGGTGGTTTTCCAAATGCTTTTCGAATTACGCTGACATGTTTATTCCATTTTCCACGAGGAATCTTATCACATTTCGTCATTACAATTCGATATGGAATATTGTAATACTCTAAAAATTCACGCATTTGAACATCTTCTTGACTTGGTTCATGTCTAAAGTCAACTAAGATAAGTACTAAACGAAGAGGTTCTCGAGTCGTAATATACTCCTCAATCATCTTCCCCCATTTTTCACGTTCTTTCTTAGACACTTTAGCGTATCCATATCCTGGTACATCCACGAAATAGAACTGTTCATTAATATGATAGAAGTTCAATGTTTGTGTTTTACCCGGTTTACTTGAAGTACGTGCTAAGCTTTTACGTTGAATCAACTTATTAATAAAAGAAGATTTACCAACGTTTGAACGACCTGATAACGCAATTTCTGGAAGGTTTCCAGAAGGATATTGCGCTGGCCCTACAGCACTAATTGTAAATTCGGCTTTATTAACCTTCATTTTCTAATCCTTTCTGCGTTGGCAACTTCACGAAGAATAGCAATACTGAACCAATGACGAACAAGATAATTAATGAGAATACACCATCTAATGAATTACCTGTCATTTGAGCTGTAATCCCTAATAGTGTTGTTCCTAAGATTGATGAGAATTTACCAAAAATATTATAGAATCCAAAGAATTCATTCGCTCTATTGGCCGGGATTAATTGGCCAAATAATGAACGACTGAGTGATTGTACCCCACCTTGAGCTGTACCAATAAGAATTGCTAAGATAAGGAAATCTGTGTATGAATTTAACCATAACGCCATCACACAAATTAAAATATACGTACCAATTCCAAGGAATAATGTTTTCTTGTTACCAAAGCGTTTTGATAAGTATCCATAAAGTAAACTAAATGGAAACGCCACGATTTGAACAATTAATAAGATAACAATCAAGCTATTGCTATCAAGTCCCATGTCAGAACCGATTGCTGTCGCCATTTTAATAATCGTACCTACTCCGTCGATGTAGAAGAAGTAAGCAAGCAAGAATAAGAATACTTGTTTATGTTCTCCAATACGTTTAATCGTTCCCCATAAACGCATAAAACTTTCTTTAATAGGTTTCTCTGGTTTTTCAATAAATGATTTTTGAGTTACATGCAACCAGTACGGAACCGTAAAGATAAACCACCATGCGGCTGTAATGAAGAAACCAGCCATAACGATTGCGTTTGAATTCAATCCACTAAACTGCATAATCATCATAAATAGTACAAACGGGAATACACTTCCGATATATCCATACCCGTATCCAGCTGCAGAAATTCTATCCATTCGATCATAAGTGGTTACATCCATAATCGAACTATCATAGAAAATGTTAGAAGCTGAATATCCAATAGCCGATAAAGTATACAATGCAAGTAATAAAATCCATTGATCCGTTTCGGCAAACATCATGCCAATCACTGAAAATACCCCAAGCAATGTACTCCATGTGAACATCGGATTGCGGTATCCTTTGTAATCCGCCAACGCCCCCAAAACTGGAGCCATAATGGAAACCGCAAAAGTCGCAATAGAGTTCGCATATCCTAGGTAGGCAGTTGAATCCGCAGCACTGACGCCAGCGTTAGAAGATACCGTCTTAAAATACAACGGAAAAATGGCTGTTGTTATCATTAAAGAATAAACAGAATTGGCCCAGTCCTGCATAATCCAAGCAAATTCTTCTTTTGTATAGTGTTTTGATATTAAGGATTTCAATCCTTTCATGCTGTTATCTCCCTCAATCATAAATTCTTATATAAAAAATAGAATGCAATATAATGCACTCATCATATCACATTCTATCCTATCATATTTTGTTGAAAATCCCTAGGAAATCAATCGATTTTCCTCATCATACAAATCAGGTTCGCCAGTTCCGTTCACAATGGCTTCTGTTACGACCACTTTTGTAATATCTTCACGACTTGGAATTTCAAACATTAAATCCATCATAACGGACTCAATAATACTTCTTAAACCACGCGCACCCGTACGACGTTCAATTGCTTTTGCCGCGATTGCTTGGAGCGCTGCTGGTTCAAACTCTAATTCCACATTATCCATCGCAAATAGTTTTTGATACTGTTTCACTAAAGCGTTCTTTGGTTTCGTTAAAATATCGACTAAATCATCCTTACTTAACGGTTCTAACGCCGCAGTGATTGGAAGGCGTCCGATAAATTCTGGAATTAGTCCGAATTTTTGTAAATCTTCTGGAATAATCAACTGCATCAAACTTTCATGACTAGATAAGTTTTTATTCGAAGAACCAAATCCAATGACTTTTGCACCAAGACGTTCTTTTACGATTGTTTCAATACCATCAAACGCTCCACCAACGATAAATAGAATATTCGTTGTGTCGATTTGAATGAGTTCTTGATGTGGATGTTTACGTCCTCCTTGAGGTGGAACAGACGCAACAGTCCCTTCTAAAATCTTCAGTAAGGCTTGTTGAACCCCTTCTCCACTTACGTCACGGGTGATGGATACATTCTCGCTCTTACGGGCAATCTTATCAATCTCATCAATGTAAATAATCCCTTTTTCAGCACGTTCGATATCGTAGTCTGTCGCCTGTAATAGCTTTAGAAGGATATTTTCAACGTCTTCACCAACATAACCCGCTTCAGTTAATGTAGTTGCATCCGCAATCGCGAATGGCACATTTAAAATACGTGCTAACGATTGAGCTAAATAAGTCTTACCAGAACCAGTTGGTCCGATTAAGCAAATATTACTCTTTTGTAACTCAACATCGTCATCTTCACTAAATAAGTGATTAATACGTTTATAGTGATTATAAACCGCTACTGCTAATGATTTCTTTGCATGTTCTTGGCCAACAACGTAATCATTTAAAACTTTTAGGATTTCTTGAGGCTTTAAGACCTCGATCATTTCATCCATCGTCATTGAAGAAAATTCTTCATCAATAATTTCTTTACATAAATCAACACATTCATTACAAATAAATACATCAGGACCAGCGATAATTTTCTTTACTTGTTCTTGGGATTTTCCACAAAATGAACATCTTACTTGTTTTGTTTCATCTTTATACAATCTGAAACCTCCATTCTTTTCCTGATTTTTCATTTTAAGAGTACCATAAGTCTCTATTTTCAACAAGAAATGTTGTTTCAAAAAGCGCCGGTCTCTAGCGAAACCGGCGCTTTCTTATTAAATTTTATAAAACTAAGCTTCTTTAGCAGAATCTGTAATTACAGCTAATGCTTTCTTCATTGAGATATCGTTTTTCAACATATCTACTGAAACAGCTGCCCGAACTGCATCTTCTTCCATACCGTATTGAGCAGCTAATTCTTTCACTTCGTTAGCTACATCTTCATCAGTTGCTTCGATGCCTTCTTCCTTAACGATTTGTTCTAATACTAAGTTTGTCTTAGTACGAACATCAGCGTCTTTTTCCATCATTTTGTGTAAATCAGCTTCTGTTGTACCAGTGATTTGGTAGTACATTTCAGGAGAGATTCCGTTACGACGCATATCGTTTAAGTAGTGTTCCATTTGACGGTGAACTTCGTCATGAACCATTTCGTGTGGTAAGTCAACGATTTCAGCGTTTTCTACTGCTTTACGTAAAGCTTCATCTGCTACTGCTTCGTCAGCTGCAGCATTTTTTTCTTTTTCTAATTCAGTACGAATTTTTTCTTTTAATTCTGCTAATGTTTCAACTGAATCATCAACATCTTTAGCAAATTCATCTGTTAATTCAGGTAATTCTTTTGTTTTTACTTCGTGAACGTTAACTTTGAATACTGCATCTTGACCTTTTAAGTTTTCAGCATGGTATTCTTCAGGGAAAGTCACTTTCACTTCAACTTCATCGCCTTCTTTAGCGCCAACTAATTGGTCTTCGAAACCTGGGATGAATGAACCTGAACCTAATTCTAATGAGTGGTTTTCACCTTTTCCGCCTTCAAAAGCTTCATCACCTAAGAAACCTTCGAAGTCAATCACTACTGTGTCACCTAATTCAGCTGCATCTTCTTTAACAACTAATTCAGCTGCACGAGCTTGTTCTTGTAATAGGCGATCTTCAACATCTTGATCAGTTACTGTACGATCTTGTTTTTCAACAGTTAATCCTTTGTATTCCCCTAATTTAACTTCAGGTTTTACAATTACTTCTGCTTTGATTACCCATGGTTTACCTTTTTCGATTGATTCGATATCGATTTTTGGTTGAGTTACTGGGAAGATTCCAGTTTCTTCAACTGCGTTATCGTATGCATCTGGTAAAAGAATGTTTAATGCATCTTGGTATAAAGCTTCTTCACCGTACATTTTTTCAAATACTTGACGGCTTACTTTACCTTTACGGAAACCAGGTACGTTCACGTTCTTTTTAACGCGGTTAAACGCTTGGTCCAAACCTTTTTTAACATCTTCTTGTGAGATTTCAAATGTTAAAACAACTTTATTTGTTTCAACTTTTTCGAATTTTGCTGTCATATTATTCCTCCATAAATTCATTATTCACCTTAAAGATGAATGGATTTACATACTCATTTATTTTACAATACTCTTTCTCTTTTGTAAAACATAATTGACTTAAACGACAGTAATTTAACAAGAATTTTGAATAGAGATTAAGAAAAAGTAACAAAAACAATAGTTTTTCTCATTTTTCGCCCAAAATGTTATAATAGACGCCATAGGAGGGATAAAATGATTCAATATCCAAAAGGACAAAAACAATTATCACGGGCTACTCGGTCTCAAACAATGCAAACAAATTATAGTAGTCGCGGTATGGGTTTAGAGAATATATTGAATCAAACCAATGAACTCTATCGTCTTCAAAAACGTGCGGTCATCCATAAGAAACCAACTCCGATTCAAGTCGTAAAAGTAAACTACCCAGCTCGTAGTGCTGCGCAGATTACTGAAGCCTACTTTCGTCAGGCGTCTACAACCGATTATAACGGTGTGTATAAAGGAAGATATATCGATTTTGAAGCAAAGGAAACGAAGAATAAAACTTCTTTCCCACTAAAAAATATTCACGACCATCAACTAGAACATATGAAAGAGTGCTGTGAACAAGGCGGTATCGCTTTTGTTATTTTTTATTTTTCTAGTTTGAAAGAATATTATTTACTTGAATACAAATGGATTGAACACTTAATTCAGGATTCAAGCACAAAACGTCAATCTATCCCATTGGCCTATATTAAAGAACACGGTCAATCAATTTCACTATCTCTGCAAATGGCGCTAAATTACTTAGACGCAGTAGATAGCTTATTATAAAGGAGGTCAATCTATGACTGAAAACAATACTGAACAAACTCGTTCATCACAGCATCGTCATACGAAGAAAAAAGCACCTACTTCTTCTAAGAAAAAAATTTGGAAGAAAATTTTAATTGGTGTTTTAGCATTTGTGGCTGCGGCAATTATTGCTATCGTCGCAATCTTCGCTTACTATGGTGCGACTGCTCCAACAATTCAAGCAAGTGATTTAGAAGGAGCTACTGAAACTAAAATCCTTGATAAAGATGGAGAACTTATTTATTCACTTGGTGGTGAAAAACGAGATCTTATCACCAGTGAACAAGTCCCACAATTACTAAAGGATGCAATCACTTCTATCGAAGACAAACGCTTCTACTCTCATATGGGGATTGACCCAATCCGTATCGCAGGATCATTTCTACGAAACGCAAAAGCTGGTCAAATCACTCAAGGTGGTAGTACGATTACTCAACAATTAGTGAAGTTAGCCGTCTTCTCAACGAAGAAAGAAGATCAAACCTACAAACGTAAAATTCAAGAGATTATGCTAGCACTTCAATTAGAACGTAATTACTCTAAGGAACAGATTCTTACGTACTATTTAAACAAAGTGTATATGGCAAATAATGTATATGGATTTGGAACTGCATCACACTACTACTTCAATAAAGAATTATCTGAATTAAGTTTACCTCAAGTAGCACTACTTGCTGGTATGCCACAAGCTCCTACTTCATACGACCCATATGCAAATGCTGACCAAGCAAAAGAACGTCGTGACTTAGTTCTTTATTCCATGAAAGAAAATGGAAAAATTACTAAAGAACAATATGATCAAGCAGTTGCTACGCCAATCACTGACGGGTTAATTGCACATGATAATAATGTGAACAGTAACGATAAA
>JAGZLX010000072.1 GCA_018364485.1 Granulicatella adiacens | reverse complement strand
AAGGGTTCATTGCGATGGCTGCGATGATCTTTGGTAAGTGGAATTCAGTGAGCGTGATGCTATCAGCATTGCTCTTCGGACTTGCTCAAAGTTTAGGGGTTATCGGAAATTACATCCCAGTAATTAAAGATATCCCATCAGTTGGCTTGACGATTGCGCCATATTTGATTACTATCATTGTATTGGTAGGATTCATTGGAAAATCGGAAGGTCCAGCCGCTAACGGTAAGAACTACGTAAAATCTAAATAAGAATGAGAACTGCTTTTAATCTAGGAATCACACTGTATTAAAAGCAGTTTTTTTAATGAGAAGGGGTCATAAATGAAAAAACTAGTATCTTTAATCGTTGCAATTCTCGCAATGGTTGCTATTTTATTTGGAGTAAAAAACATGCTTCAAGCAAAAGAATCTACAGAGGAAGTAGAAACTTCATCAGAACAACAGCAATTGTTCCTATTTAACTGGGGGAACTATATCGATCCAGAATTGATTAAAGAATTTGAAGCCGAGACAGGCATTCAAGTTGTCTATGAAACATTCGATTCTAATGATGCGATGGAAGCCAAGCTAAAACAAGGCGGAACGCGTTATGATATCGTCTTTCCAAGTGAATCAAGTATTACCAAATTAGTGAATCAAAATTTACTTCAAAAGCTAGACCATTCAAAGATTAAAGGACTAGAAAATATTTCTCCGTTCTTATTAAATAGTCCAGTGGATAAAGGAAACCAATATACAGTGCCATATTTCTGGGGAACTGTCGGGATTATGGTGAATACGAAATATATCGACCCAGAAAGCATTCAAACATGGAATGATTTATGGAAAGAAGATTTCAAAAATAAAGTGCTTGTTTTAGACGGAAACCGTGAAGCACTCGGAATGGCGCTTCAATCATTAGGATACTCATTAAATTCGAAGAATGATGCTGAATTACAAGCGGCCGAGCAAAAGCTAAAAGAATTGAAACCAAATGTCCGTGCAGTTTTAAATGAAGAAATCAAAACAATGATGAAACTCGAAGAAGCTCCAATCGGAATGGGGTATTCTGGAGATGCGGCGGCAGTTGCAGAAGAAAATCCAAACGTACAATATATCTTGCCAAAAGATGGCAGTGCGGTTTGGACAGATAACTTTGCAATCGCACATACAGCTGTAAATATCGATGGTGCATATGCCTTTATTAACTTCATGCTTCGCCCAGAAAATGCAGCTAGAAACGCGGAATACGTGGGTTATTCAACACCAAACGAAAAAGCTAAAGAGTTAATGGATCCTGAAGTAACTTCTGATGAAACATACTATCCTTCAGAAGAAATTATTAATTCATTAGAACACTATGAGTATTTAGGGAACGAGTGGATTCAAAAATATAACGAAGCCTTCTTAGACTTCAAGATGGAGTTATAATATGCATTACTATTTAAAAGCTAAAAACCTCTTTATTGGAGATGCAACGACAGCAGTTGCTGGAATTTTAGAAATAAAAGATGGTCGCATTGTGGGCCGCTTCGATTACAATACACCTGTTGAAGGAGAAATCTTAGATGCAGGAGACAAACTAGTCGTTCCTGGATTCATTGATGCCCATGTGCATTTATACTTATCTGCCTTAATTCATTTAGGGAAAATGAAGGCGGTCGGTGGACCAACGATTGAGGAAGTTGTTCATCAAGCAAGTTCGATTCCAGAATATAATGGATGGAAAATCGGAATTGGTTGGTATGCCAGCGACTTTGGGCAACAAGTCTTACCAACAAAAGAAGACTTAGATAAAGCTTCAACAGACGTACCTATCTGCTTAATCGCAGGGGACGCGCATACGATTTGGCTCAATTCAAAAGCGCTAGAAGTGCTAGAATTAACGCCAGATGCGATTCCGCAAAGCATCGGCGGAGAAGCAGTCGTGGAGAATGGCGAATTGACAGGGGTATTCCTGGAAGCCAAAGCCATCTATTATTTATCAAAAGTATTGTCTGTATATAAAGACGACGAAGAGCAAGCGTTAAAAGATTATATGTCTTATTTAAACAAAATGGGTGTGACGGCTGTTGGGTATGTTGCCTTAACAGGTGAAAGCCCAGATGACATCGTGTATCCAGAACTGTACTCGAAAGTAGAAAAGGATGCCACAGTTCGTGTGAGCTTCTTCCCAGCGATGCGTGAAGAAGTGGAACGTAACCGCGAGCTTTACAAGACATACCGCTCTGACATGCTCCAAATGGGGGGCGTGAAGCAATTTTACGATGGAGTGACAAGTTCGCATACGGCTTATTTGAAAGAGCCATATCCAATGCCATTTTTTGAAGGAGACGTGGGTGGTCCACTCTTAACAGAAGAGAAGATGGAACGCTTAACACTTCTTGCCAATAAAGAGAGATGGCCAATGCGTATTCATACGGTTGGAGATAAGGCGATTGCGTTGACGCTTCAAAACTTCAAAAAGGCGCAAGAAGAGACTCCGTTTGACGCACCATATAAATTCAATACGATTGAGCATTTAGAAGTAATGGATCCAACAGACCTTCCTTTAACCGCTCAACCTTCATTAATTGTTTCAGTGCAACCAAGTCATTTATTAGTTGGGTACGAGACTTTAGATGAAGAAGTTGGTGCAGACCGTGCGCGCCATATGTTCCCGTTCAAATCTTTCTTAGAAGAGGGTGCAACGCTGGGGTTCGGAACAGATACGCCAGTTGTATTGGACGTGACGCCGTTTGAATCGATGTTTAATGCAGTAGCCCGCCAAACAAAAGAGCAGCTACCAGTGCCATGCTTAATGCCAGAACAACGTATTTCGATTGGTGAAGCATTAAAGGCACACACGAGTGGGGCAGCAAAAGCACTCAGTCGTTTAGATATTGGCACACTAAAAGTCGGTTCGTTAGCAGATTTCGTAATTCTAGATAAGAATATTCTTGAAAGTGACCCTGTTGAACTGTTAAACACGAACGTAGAAGCAACGTATATCAATGGTAAATGTGTCTATAAAAACTAATGAGAAAGCTAGATAGAGCAGTCTATCTAGCTTTTTTATGTGTTTTAATCTTTTTAAAAATTGTTCTTTTTATGAAAATTACAAACAATAATGCCTAATTTAAAAGGAATGTAAGCTTTTTAAATTTTGAAAATAGTTTGAAGTTCAAAATAAACACCAAAAAAGGTTTGACAATCAAACTATCTATCCTATATACTTTGATTATCAAATGATTTGATATTCAAACAAAAAGGAGAAAATCTTTTATGGAACCAACTCTAGAGACCATAAACGGGTATTTGGTGGACGTCTTTAATCAAATGCTCGACATTGAAGAATCTTCGCTGGCGCAAAGCCAATTTAATGATTTATCCATTAAAGAGATGCATGCCATTGAAGCGATTGGAATGTATAACGAACATACGACAACAGAGGTCGCTAATAAATTAAATGTTACTGTTGGGACGCTAACAGTTGCAGTGAATGCATTAGTGAAAAAAGGCTATGTTGTTCGTTTGAAGAGTGAATCCGATCGAAGAATTGTAATTTTAGGTCTGACCAAGAAAGGTCGCTTACTTTATCGTCTTCATCGTAAATTCCACGAGAAATTAGTTTTAAAAACTATCGAGGGAATGAATGCTGAAGAAATGGCAGTTCTTGTTAAAGGACTTCATAATTTATATGATTTCTTACACGAGGCTGTACTAGCAAATCAAGAAGGGAAGTAGACATTGTGGGGGTTCAAGTGATAGCGACAAGTTCCTATCTCCCAACGTCCGTGATTACAAACGATGACTGGGCGAAACGAGTAGATACTTCTGATGAATGGATCGTTAAGAGAACAGGAATCAAAACCCGTTATTGGGCAAAAGAACAGACAACAAGTGATCTAGCGACAATTGCCGCAAAACGCTTAGTTGAAAAGAGCAATATCTCTCCTGAATCCATTGAATTTATCATTGTAGCAACGATGACACCAGATGCAGCAAGTCCTTCTTGCGCGTCACTTGTACAAGGAGCAATCGGAGCAACGAATGCATTTGCATTTGATATCAGTGCTGCTTGTAGCGGATTTGTCTTTGCCTTATCAACAGGATTAAAAATGTTGGAACACGGACAAAGAAAATACGGAATCGTCATTGGAGCAGAAACAATGCTCAGTTCACTCGATTGGGAAGACCGCTCAACGGCTATTCTCTTTGGAGATGGCGCTGGAGCTGTTCTTTTACAAAAAGATGAAGAGCCATTTTTATTGGCGGAAACATTACAAAATGATGGACAGAAATCTGAGGCATTAGTCGCTGGAAAAAGAATGACAAATCAAACACTTTCAACCATGACAATGGATGGTCGAGGCGTTTATGAATTAGTCAGCAAAACTGTTCCAGTCAATATCCAAGAGACTTTACAAAAGGCTGGATATACTGCCGACGATATTGATTTGTACTTGTTACATCAAGCAAATCGTCGTTTAGTCGAACAAGTGGCTAAGAAATTAAAACAACCGATCGAAAAATTCCCAATGAATATCGATCATGTTGGAAACACTTCGGCTGGAAGTATTCCGATTTTACTCAATGAACTCGTAGAAAACGGGACATTGAAAATTGGAGAAAATACAAAATTACTTTTATCAGGTTTTGGCGGCGGCCTTGCCTGGGGAAGTATCACAATCACATTATAAATAATTTTTAAAATATTGGAGGAAAACACAATGACATTTGAAAAAATTCAAGCAATTATCGTAGATCAATTAGGTAAAGAGGAAGAAGAAGTACAATTAACAACTCGTCTTAAAGACGAATTAGATGCAGACAGCTTAGATTTATTCCAAATCATCAACGATATCGAAGATGAATTCGATGTGAAAATCGATACTGAAGAAGGTCTAGAAACAGTTCAAGACTTAGTAAACTACGTTGATGCTCAATTAGCTGACAAATAATTTTAAAAGGGATGGTAACACATGAAATCAAGAATCTGCGACATGATTGGAATTGAATATCCGATTATCCAAGGAGGGATGGCATGGGTTGCAAATCCTGCGCTTGCAAGTGCAGTGTCCAATGCCGGAGGTTTAGGAATTGTTGCATGTGGACACGCTCCTGGCGATGTCGTTAAAGGATTCATCGAAGAGATGGAACGTTTAACAGACAAACCATATGGTGTAAATATTATGCTATTAAGTCCATTTGTTGATGAAGTTGTGGATGTCGTTTGTCAGGCTGGCGTGAAAGTGGTTTGTACCGGTGCTGGTAACCCTGGCAAATACATGGCGAAATTTAAAGAAGCAGGAATTACAGTAATTCCAGTTGTAGCTTCAGTTGCTCTAGCGAAAAGAATGGAAAAAGAAGGCGCGGACGCTGTTGTTGTAGAAGGTATGGAAGCAGGCGGACATATTGGTAAGTCTACTACTATGGCACTTTTACCACAAGTTGTCGATGCGGTAAACATTCCAGTAATCGGTGCTGGAGGAATTGGTGACGGACGCGGGATGGCAGCGGCTTTAATGCTTGGTGCCGATGCAGTTCAACTTGGAACTCGTTTCCTTGTTGCAACTGAATGTACTGCGCATGATAACTTCAAAGCTTCTGTACTAAAAGCTAAAGATATCGACACAGTTATTACAGGACAAATTACAGGGCATCCTGTACGTGTGTTACGTAATAAATTAACAAAATTATACTTACAAGCTGAAAAAGAAGAAACTGGTAAAGAAAATCCAGACTTCGAACGCTTAGAAGATATCGGACGTGGAGCTCTACGTAGAATCGTAGTTGAAGGGGATACTCAAATGGGATCAATGATGGCTGGTCAAATTGCTGGTTTAATTTCAAAAGAACAAAGTTGTTCTGAAATTATCCAAGAATTGATGGCAGAATCTCATGAAGTCATCCAAAAACAACTTGCACGTTTTTAATTAAATGAAAAAAGGGAATGGTGAAATATGCTTATTTAGCATACTTCCACCATTTTTTTTACAGCGCAATAGGAGGAAACTCATGAAAATCGCATTTTTATTTCCAGGTCAGGGGAGTCAAAAAGCACAAATGGGCTTAGAAATTGCTGACAACTTTGAAGTGGCAAAAGCTGTTTTTGAAGAAGCAAGTAGCGTTCTGCCTTACAGTGTGACGGACATTCTTTTGGAAGAACCTGCCTCTCGTATCAATCAAACAGAATATACGCAACCGTTGTTATTAACGGTTTCTCATGCATTAGCAAGCGTCTTAGAACAAGAAGGTATCACACCTGATGTGACGGCTGGATTGTCTCTAGGTGAATATTCAGCGCTTGTTGAAGCAGGAGTCCTTGACTTCAAGGAAGCTCTAAATTTAGTCACAAAACGCGGTCAATTTATGCAAGAAGCGGTTGTAGAAGGCGAAGGAAAAATGGTAGCCGTTTTAGGCCTTGAAGACAATGTTATCGAAGACATTTGTCGTGAAGTTTCAACGCCAGAAGCCCTTGTAGTTCCTTCAAATTACAACACACCAGGACAATTAGTGATTGGTGGTCATGCGCAAGCGGTAGACGCAGCAAGCGAAAAATGCTTAGAAGCTGGCGCGAAAAGAGCTGTACCACTTGTGGTATCTGGACCTTTCCATACACCATTAATGGAAGAAGCGAAAGTTCGTTTTGCTCCTGAGATGGAAGTGGCAGAGTTACACGAAAGTAAATGCCCTGTATTAAGCAATACGCTAGGCACACCACATGAAGGCGTTCCTTCAAAAGACGTTCTCTGTGATCAAATTACAAATGCCGTGAAATGGAAACAAAATGTAGAGTGGATGCTTCAAGATGGCGTAGATGTCTTTATTGAAGTAGGTCCTGGAAAAACATTGACGCAAATGGTGAAGCAAATTGCCAAAGCAAAAGGTGCCTCTGTTCAATTATTCCAAACAGATAGCCTTAAAGCAATGAATGAAACCATTGAAAAAGTAAAGGAACTGAAAGGATAACGAAATGAAATTTAAAGATAAAACAGTTGTTGTAACAGGTAGCCGTCGTGGTATCGGTCTTGGGATCGCATTAGAATTCGCTAAACTTGGCGCTAATGTTGTTTTAAACGGTACTCGTGAAATTGATGCAGAAACACTTGCACAATTTGATGCTTTTCCTGGTGAAGTAATGACGTTTGTTGGAGACGTTTCGAAATTCGACGTAGCTGAAAACTTTATTAACGAAGTAAAAGAGCGTTTTGGACGAATCGACGTGTTAGTCAATAACGCTGGAATTACGCGTGATGGTTTATTAATGCGTATGAGTGAATCTGATTTTGACGATGTAATGAATATTAACTTAAAAGGATACTTCAATATGATTCGTTTTGCGACTCCAGTTTTCGTAAAACAAAAATCAGGAAGCATTATTAACATTACAAGTATCGTTGGTGTTACAGGAAATGCTGGACAAGCAAACTATGCTGCAAGTAAAGCCGGAATCATTGGTTTAACAAAATCTGTTGCTAAAGAAATCGGTTCTCGTGGGATTACAGTGAATGCTGTTGCTCCTGGATACATCGATACAGATATGACACAAGCATTACCTGAAAAGATTCGTAAAGAATGGGAAAAACAAATCCCAGTACGTCGTTTCGGTACAGTAGAAGATATTGCTGAAGCATGTGTGTTCTTAGCGGAAACAAAATACGTTACAGGACAAGTGTTAAACGTTAACGGCGGATTATACATGTAATCTCTTAAAGGAGGAAAACAATGAATCGAGTAGTAATTACAGGAATGGGAGCAATCACTCCTTTAGGAAATGATGTAGCTAGCTTCTGGGAAGGCCTTAAAGAAGGTAAGAACGGAATTGCTCCAATTACAAAATTTGATAAAAAAGACTTAGATGTTCATGTGGCGGCTGAAGTAAAAGACTTCGATGCTACAAAATA
>JAGZLX010000071.1 GCA_018364485.1 Granulicatella adiacens | reverse complement strand
AAAATGTTACACTCACTTTTAATTTTCTAAGGATGTATCATTAATGATACAAAACTATTTTTTCCCACAGTTGGGTGTAGTGGAATCAATCATTATTAGAAGACTGGGCAACTTCTTCTTATAAAAATCTGATTACGAAAAATCTTACGGATTCTATAATAGCCATAACGTGGGATGGCATTAAATGTGACGCAGTAGCTGATTGAATTAATCTTCATCACTCGTGATTTGCTTAATTCTAATCAGCCTTGCGGGGGTAAGACTACAAAGCAAAACGGACTCACACTGTGAGTCCGTTTTTAGCTTTTGTCTTACTCCCTATTTACGTAAACCGTGCTCCTCGATATACTCCGCAATTTGGATAGCGTTGCTTGCTGCACCCTTACGAATATTGTCACCCACACACCAGATGTGGAAGCTGTTAGGTTGAGAGATGTCGCGACGAATACGTCCTACATACACTTCATCATGTCCAGTCGCTTGTAATGGTGTTGGATATACATTTTCCTCAGGCTTATCTAATACGATTACGCCTGGTGCTTTTTCTAAAATCGCACGAATTTCTTCAGGAGTTGTATCTTTTTCGAAAGTCATATTGATTTCTACAGAGTGTGAGTTGAATACAGGTACACGCACACAAGTAGCGGTGATGGCTACATCTTCTGATAAGCCTAGAATCTTGCGTGTTTCTTGAATCATTTTCATTTCTTCTTTTGTATAGCCATTTTCTAAAAACACATCGATATGTGGCAATACATTATTGTAAATTGGGTGTGGGTAATTTGTTGGAGCTTCCCCTTTTTCCCCATTTCTTAAATCATTAATCCCTGCTTGTCCAGAACCTGAAACAGCTTGGTAAGTTGTGTACGCCACACGTTTCAAGCCAAATGCATCATGCAATGGACGTAATGGCACAACCGATTGGATTGTTGAGCAGTTTGGATTAGCGATAATCTTACGCTCTAATGTTGGTGCGTTACATTCTGGTACGACTAAATCAATCTCTGGATCCATTCTCCATGCGCTTGAGTTGTCGATAACAATCACTCCGTCACGTTCTGCGATTGGCGCAAATTTCAATGAAGTGCCGCCCCCTGCTGAGAAGATGGCGTAGTCAATATCACGCTTGAAGGAGTCTTCCGTTAATTCTTCGACTACATAATCTTTTCCTCTAAACTGTAGTACTTTCCCTGCTGAACGCGCTGAAGCAAGTAGATATAAGTGGTCTACTTGTAAGTTACTTTCTTCTAAACGTTCAATCATTTTTGTTCCAACGACACCTGTCGCTCCTACAATTGCAATATTTACCATAAAAAAATCTCCTTTTTGCTAAAACGCTATGTTGAAAATTATAGCGAATCTCTCGTTGAAAGTAAAGAATCGTCTTTCTTCGCAACACATTTGTAGCTGGTATAGATACACTCTTTAATGAGTGCGTCATCTGAGCATACATTCAGCGCAATCGAAATCCAATGTTTCTTATTCATATGATAGGCTTCATAAACCCCATCAGTCGCAATGAGTCGTTCCTTGTCTTCCGGATGAATCTTCACGTTCAAAACAAGGGCGTTCGCCTTTGAAGCTACTCCTAGTTTTTGAAGCGGCACTTCCATCATGAGCCCATACCATTTGCCTTTATCTTCGACCATAAAGCCCATCGCCTCCGTCTTCTCAAACGGATTACCATGATACGGGACGATATTTTCGGTCATCCACTTCGTCCACTTCTGGCGTGCTTCTTTGATACTCGATTGCTCAGGATGCAACCAAAGGAACGCTAGCTCACTTGCCTCTTCGCGCAAGGCTTGAGCGATACTGCTACTCGTTGTTGGTATATCGAATAAGGTGTAGCGCTCGTTAACCTCATCGAGCGCTATCATTTCTAAGCCTTGTTTTTTGCTGGCACTCACCACCTGAAAGTAAAATCCCTCCATTTGGCTCGGAAAGACTTTTCCTTCCAGTTCTGGTAAGTCCTTTGTTAATTTCCATTTCATAAGTGCGACCTCTTATAAGCGATACTCAGCACGCAATTCGAGAATCACGTCGCGTAAATCGGCTGCCTTCTCGAAATCGAGATCCTTGGCTGCCGCACGCATATCCAACTCGAGTAACTCGAGCGCTTCTCGGCGTTGTTCTTTCGTCATCTTCTTGAAGTCTTTTGCAGTCGTTGGTGCATCTTCTTTTTCGACCTCGTGCGTAATCGCAATTAAATCACGGATATTCTTCACGATAGTCTTCGGAACAATGTCATGTTCTTTATTGTATGCCTCTTGGATGGCACGACGACGATTCGTTTCATCAATCGCTTTTTGCATCGAATCCGTAATCTTATCGGCATACATAATCACACGACCGTTCGCATTACGCGCCGCACGTCCAATCGTTTGAACAAGAGAACGTTCACTACGAAGGAAACCTTCCTTATCCGCATCGAGAATTGCCACAAGGGACACTTCTGGCACGTCTAACCCTTCACGAAGCAAGTTGATTCCGACCAACACGTCGAATTCCCCGAGTCGTAAGTTACGGATGATTTCCGTACGTTCCAATGTCTTAATGTCACTATGCAAATACTTCACCTTAATGCCCACTTCTTCTAAATAGTCGGTCAAGTCCTCGGACATCTTCTTCGTTAATGTCGTAATAAAGACACGCTCATTGCGTTCTACACGTAGGTTGATTTCACTAATCAAGTCATCAATCTGTCCTTTAATTGGACGAACTTCCACTGGTGGATCGAGCAGGCCGGTTGGGCGAATGATTTGCTCGGTAACTGTTGGCGTATGCGATAACTCGTAAGGCCCCGGTGTTGCCGAAATATAAATGATTTGTGGCACGCGTTCCTCGAACTCTTCAAAGCGCAATGGACGGTTATCTAAAGCACTTGGTAAGCGGAAGCCGTATTTAATCAACTGCTCCTTACGAGCACGGTCCCCGTTATACATTCCACGAATTTGTGACATCGTAATATGCGACTCATCGACCACGAAGAGCGAATCTTTCGGGAAGAAGTCTAATAAAGTATACGGTGGTTGTCCTGGACGTCGGCCATCCATATGACGGGAGTAGTTCTCAATCCCGTTACAGTAGCCCATCTCTAGTAGCATTTCGATATCGTAGTTGGTCCGTTGTTCTAAGCGTTGTGCTTCAAGTAACTGATGGTTGTCTCGTAATTCTTTTAGTCGTTCCGCAAGCTCTTCTTTAATCGTAGCCACGGCCCGTGAAATTTGGTCTTCATTGGCCACAAAGTGCGTTGCTGGGAAGATCGGAACGTGTTCCACGGTTGCTTTAATTTCACCCGTCAACACATCAACTTCTTTAATCGCTTCGATTTCATCTCCGAAGAATTCAATACGAAAGGCTGTCGCATCATTTCCTGGTAGGAAGATTTCAACGACGTCCCCACGAACACGGAATGTTCCACGGCGGAAATCATAGTCGTTACGCTCGAACTGCATTTCTACCAATCGACGCAATAAGTCATCACGTTCGATTTCCATGCCTTCACGAAGCGACAATACATGGTCGCGGTAATCTTCCGGGTTTACTAAACCATACATCGAAGACACGGACGCCACTACAATCACATCGCGACGTTCTAGAAGAGCGCTTGTGGCCGAGTGTCGTAATTTATCAATCTCATCGTTGACGCTCGATTCCTTCTCGATATACGTATCGCTGGCAGGAACGTACGCTTCTGGTTGATAGTAGTCATAATACGACACAAAATATTCGACCGCATTGTCCGGGAAGAATTCTTTCAACTCTCCGTACAACTGGCCGGCTAATGTTTTATTATGCGCTAATACTAGCGTTGGTTTGTTTACTTCTTGAATCACATTGGCAATCGTGAAGGTCTTCCCTGTTCCGGTTGCCCCAAGTAAGGTCTGTTCTTTGACCCCATTTTTAATGCCATCGACAAGTTCCTTGATGGCTTGAGGTTGGTCTCCATTTGGTGCATAAGGAGCCACTAATTTAAATTGATCCATGACTTCACCTCTTTCTTTTCTAGTATACCATCATTACGGGAGTTTTACCGTTTGTCCGTCCTGCCCGTTCATATTACCATGCTTGCAATTCAAGTAGGACTTTTGTATAATAGTTCGTGTTGGAAACAACTGATCAGTGATTATACATGTTAAATGAAAGAGGGGTGAACCCATTGCCAAATATCGCATCACAAATCAAACGTGTTCGTACTAACAAAAAGTCAACACTAGCAAACAACTCTCAAACTTCTGCTATGCGTACTGCTATCAAAAAATTTGAAGCTGCAGTAGCTGAAGGTGCTGAAAATGCTGAAGAATTATTACGTGCTGCTCACAAAGCAATCGACGGAGCTGCTTCTAAAGGATTAATCCACAAAAACAAAGCTTCTCGTGATAAATCACGTCTTGCTGCAAAATTAAGCAAATAATATGTAGCCTGAGAATTGATCTCGGGCTCTTTTTTTATGCTCAAAAATAAGAACGCCTTACGGGTAATGAATGAAGAAAATAGAACACATACTTTGAACTCCTCTGGATTTTTTCATCGTTATCATAATCATTGCACCGACTTGAGCCGAAGTCTCAAGTCTAGCAAGCTTCAAACTGAGGGTAAGAGATAAATCCCTAACCCTCAGTAATTCACATTGCTTGCTGGAACACGATTATGATTACGATGAAATCCAGGGAGTTCTTCGTTTGTGTTCTACTCTAACGCGCTATCCGTAAGGCGTATATTATTAAAGATAAAAAAAGAAGCCCGATCAATTCGAAGGCGGAGGGAAAAAAAAGAGTGCCCGGGGGAGGTGGTTAGTCTCCTGCTCGGGCACTCTGTTATTGTTAGACGATGAGGTCATCGACAAATTGTTTGGCTTCTGACAAGCTCATTCCTGTTGCATTACGTAATTTTTGAATGGCGTTAATCGGTTGGCCATTGCGTTTCAATTCGCGTATGCACTCTTCTAATTCTTCTGGAATGTACACTTCTTCAACGAGTGTACTCTCTTGTGTTGTTGGTGTTTGTTCCTCCGCTCCGCCTGCATTTTGTTTTGTTCGGAACATCAGAGCAATTACCGCTACTACAACGACAGCGATGATGACGATTAATAATTCCATGGTTTTCTCCTATTTCATAAATTTGTAAACACTGCTTCTATGCGCGAATTCAAACGCAATAATTCTTAATTGGTCATCTTCAATTTCTACAATTAATCTATAATTTCCAATTCTATATCTCCAATATTTTGATAAAGTTCCACTCAGAGGTTTCCCCTTACTTCTAGGCTCTTCACAGTCCATCAAATTTTTTTCAATCCATTTTTTTAAGATCACTTTGGTTCCATTATCTAATTTTTTAATTTTCTTTTTGAGACGTTCATCATAAAAAAGCGTGTATCTCATTATAAGTCTCCCCAGAATTCCTCATGGTCAACTAATATAACTTCTCCATTTGCTTTAGCACTTTCGTACTCTTTTACAGCTTGTAAATCATATTCTTCTTCAATTTTTTCAGTTAATGCTTTCTTTAATAGGGTCGTTAATCCTTCTCCGGTAAAGTCTGCATAATTTTTAAAAAGGCGTTCTTCTTCTTTATTTAAACGTAATGAAATTGTACTCATTTTAACCCCTCCTTAATTGTATATACATTGTACCACATATTTTTATTAATTCAACTCAAATTTTAATTAAAATTAGATAATTATTTACAAACGACTCAACGCCGAAATCTTTAATAAGATATCGACGTTTCAAACAGACTAATTATAACGTTCTTTGGCCGCAAAATTGGAGGATGAACCATTCCAATTGCATTTCCTTGATGCCGACACTGGTTTTCAATGCGTACTCGGTTTCGACTAATTGCTGGAAGGCCGCTTCGAGTAAAGGTGTTCCGTAGCGACGGCATTGATTGAGTGCGAGTTTGACGCGATATGGATGCACCGCGAGTGTCTTTTGAATTTCGGGTTCTTGGTAGCCGGCTTTTTTCAAATACGACACTTGAAGCAATAGGCGGAATTGACCTAATAGAATCGCGTTCATTTTGATTGGGTCTTCTTTTTGCAATAGCATGTCATGATAAATTTGAAGGGCACGTTTGCTGTCTTTGTTAAGGATGGCCTCCCCAAAATCAAAGATGCTTTGTTCCAAGGTTTTTGCGACTAACGCCTCGACCGTTTCGAGTCGAATGGAATACGTTCCAATTTCGGCAACCATTAATTTATCAAGTTCTTTCATACAAGTCGTAAGCGAGTATTGTGTCTTGATGAGTAAGGTGTTTAATGCCTCTTCTTGAATGCCATATTGTTGCGAACGTAAATAGTCCTTGATGTATTGTCTCACATCGCGTTCTGAGAGTTCGCTCGCATCCAGAAGAACGGCAACCTTCTTCAACTGCTTCACGATTTTTTTACGTTGGTCCAACTTTTCATACGGCGCAAAGAAAACCATCACCGAACTGTCCATCGGATTTTCTAAATACGCTTGGAGTCGGTCTAACTGATGGTCGATGGATTTTTTCTCCTTCTCCCCTGTTAAAAACGTTGGATTATCAATCATGACTAATCTGCGGTCTCCAAAAAATGGCACAGATTCGGCATCTTGAACCGCGGTTTGAACGGACACTTCATCCATATTGAATCGTCCCACGTTCAAGTCTTGATCTTCAGGAGCGACAATGGTGTCCAAAAACACTTTACGCGCAAGCTCTTGTAAGTATGGTTCTTTCCCTTGAACGAGATAAACCAGACTAACTTGCGCTTTTTTAATTCGATTGAGCTGTTTCTCAAATTCCATTTCTTCGCCTCCTGTTGTTTTAGTTTATCTTGAAAACGAGTCTTTGTCTATTGTTTCAATTCTTTTTTCCGTTTCGTAAGCGTGGTCGTGACTTCCAGTTTTTCTGTGGTGAATCGAAGCCGAATTTGCCCGTCTTGGTCCGTCCGGAAAATGATAGCACCAGTAGCTTTCAAGCGCGCCAAAGTCTCTGGACTCGGATGCCCATAGTGATTGTGCTTCCCACACGATATGAACGCCAGTCTTGGCTGAACAAGTGTAAGAAGCGCCTCGCCACTCGACGTCCTGCTCCCATGATGCCCCGCTTTAAGAATAGAGAACTGCAAGTGTGGATTGTCTTTAACGACAGCCTCTTCCACCTTCTCTGAGGCGTCTCCTGTGAGGAGAATCGTCTGCTTCATCACAGTTACGAGTGCCAGTATCGAGTCTTCGTTCTCTGCATGAGACAAACCTTTTGGCCATAGCACCTTCCATTTCGTCTCATTCCATTTCCACTCGTCTCCTGCTAGTACCAACCGCCACTGAATCTTTGGATACATCTTTTTCATCTCCTGCATCAAGGGAATCTTCTCCATGCCCTTTCCGATAATGAGTTGTCGGATAGCAAGGTGCTTGGCGATCGTTTTTAAGTTTCCGACATGATCTTCGTCCCCGTGTGAGAGCATCACCTGCGAGAGCTCCGAGAGTCCCTCTGCTTGCAAGGCTGGAACAACCGTCGTAATTCCTTGGTCTTTTTTCTTTCTGTGTCGCCACGCCTCTTTCTGTTTAAAATCCGAGAGTCCACCCGTATCGATCAGTGTCGCCTGATTCCATCCTGGAGCTAGTAAAAGGATGGCGTCCCCTTGCCCAACGTCCACCATCACGAGTTCTGTCCCCCAGTGATACGGCACTTCCATCAATAGCACTAGTATGGCTAGTCCCCCAAGGACGCCTTTTTTCATCGTCATCTTTTTTCGTTCGAATAAAATCCCAACGACAATAAGGACAGTAAGAAAGAGAACTACTTCCCATTTGTCCCAAATCCCCAGTGTGAATTTTGTAAAGGACAACTGCTGGCAGAACGTAAGAACACGAGAAACTCCAGAAAGAATGAATTCTCCAAAAGTTGTTAGAAGGTCAAT
>JAGZLX010000070.1 GCA_018364485.1 Granulicatella adiacens | reverse complement strand
AAAGGTATTGGACAAATCCTTAGTAGCAATTACGCTGCATAATTGCGCATAGCTTTCTTCTTGATGAACGAAATCTTCTTTTAGTACCTCTGTATAGTAACGATAAATAATCCCAAATTCTTTTAATCGTTGCTCGTTTTCTGAAGGAGTGGCCGCTTCAAAAAAGCTAGAGAAATCCTCAACTTCAATTCCTCCAGATTGAAATTCATTCATTACCTTGCTTAATTGTTCAAGAAAACCTTTATGGCGAGCTTCATTTTTAAAGAGTACAAGCTCCTCTGAATGTTCCTCTAAAATTGATTTCAAAAGCATTGTAATTCCGACTTTTGAAATAGATGTTTTCTCAGTAATGGCTTCGTTTCTGAGTAAATACCATAATAAACGTTTGAAACTGTATACTTGTAGTCTTGTTGAAGCATAGCTACGAGACGTGGAATCCGTTAATAACTCTCCGACTTGTCGAATCATCTCCATTTCGGCAGTAAACTTAATGTGATCAGGCACGATATAGTAAACCTGATGTGCTTCATATTGTTTAAGCCACTGCGCAAAAAGTTCGGCAATCTTCTTTGATTTATTAACGGATTTCTTTGAAATAACAGCATTAAATCCCATTGATGCGTCCTCCTTTTTAAGTCTTCTCTAGTATATCATGAAATCCGGAAAAAGCGCTTTAAAAATTGAAATAAAAAAACACTTTTAGCAGTTTCCTACTAAAAGTGTACATTTCTTTTATAGTTAAAATTATCCCACTAATTTTTCTAAAAGATCAGGACGGAATCCGAAGAATGGTTCTACGCCATCAGCTACGATAACAGGTAATGATTGGAAGCCTAATTCCTTCACTTCTGCTAAAGCTTCTTCTGACTCGAAAACATCTTTTACTGTGAATTCCACGTTGTTATTTTCGAAAAATTGTTTTGTAAAATTGCATTGCATGCAATTTGGTTTTGAATAAAGAATAATATTGCGATTTGACATATTACTTCTCCCCTTTTTATTTTTTCTGACAGAAGATATCATACATCATTTTGAATCAAAATACAATATATAGTTCTTATGAAAATGCATTTTCATTTTGTAACACAATATATAGATACTTCGAATTACTTATAAACGCTGGTATCATAGCCTTTGTTGGTCACGTAACCATCTTTTTCCCAAATATTTTTCTTTTGTTTTTTTGCTTTCTTTTCAATTTCTTGGAATTGTTTCAATAAACTTGTATTTGGTTCGTACGCATATCCAACTCTGGCAAGTCCTTCTTCAATTAAAATATCTTGAAGTAATTTTCCATCGACATACACATACATTAAAGCTCGATCATACTTATCTGCATGATCACCAACATCGAAACTGCCTTCAATTTTCTTAGCGTTCTTCAACAATTCTTCCGTACGTTTTTTCGCTTCATCCGCAAATGGTTGTGCTTCTTTACCTTCTTTTGCTGTTTCTGGGGCATCTACAATCAGTAAACGGACTTTAAATTCTTTCCCTTCATAACTGAGGTGGAATGTATCCCCATCTGCTCCATATACATATTTAAATGGATATTTTTTCATACTCTCAAAATAATCAAAATTCTTTCCTGTAAACGAAGAATTAGAAGCGTTTTGAGACGTTTTTGATGAAGAATGAGTATTTGATTTATTCGTTGCCTTTTGCTCTCCAAAAGCCTTGTAAAGAGCAAATACAACCACAATAATAATTGAAATTATTGTACTAATCATTTTCCATTGTTTTTGGGTCATTTTAATCCTCCCTAATAAATAAAAAAGAGGCCCTCGCCCCTTTTCTATTCAAATTAAACTTCTAAAAGTTCTTTTTCTTTGTTTGCTGCTAGTTTGTCGATGTTTTTAACACTTTCATCCGTAACTTTTTGGATGTCTTTTTCAAGAGAGTGTAATTCATCTTCGGTAATTTCTTTTGCTTTTTCAGCTTTTTTCGCTTGGTCAATTGCATCACGACGAATATTACGTACGCTTACTTTTGCACTCTCAGCTTCTTTACCTACTTGTTTAGCAAGCTCTTTACGACGTTCTTCTGTTAATTGTGGGATAATTAAGCGGATTACTGAACCATCACTTGTTGGAGTGATTCCGATATCGCTCATTAAAATCGCACGTTCAATATCATTTAATGAAGATTTGTCATAAGGTGTAATTAAAAGCATACGTGCTTCTGGAACTGTAATTGAAGCTAATTGGTTTACTGGAGTTAACGCTCCGTAGTATTCCACTTCTAAACGGTCTAAAAGACTTGCGTTTGCACGTCCAGCACGGATTGAGCCTAATTCACGTTGAAGCGCATCTTCAGATTTTTTCATACGCTCTTTAGTATGAGCTAAAATTTCGCTAGTTGACATTACCTATTTCCCCCTAACTGTTGTACCAATGTTCTCCCCTAATACAACGCGTCTAATATTACCTGGTTCGTTTAAATTAAACACTACTAACGGAATATCGTTATCCATAGATAGTGAACTTGCTGTTGTATCCATAACTTTCAAGCCTTTTTGGATAACATCTAAGTGTGTTAATTCATTATATTTCTTCGCATTGACGTCCACACGTGGATCAGCACTATAAACGCCATCTACATTGTTTTTCGCCATTAAGATTGCGTCTGCTTCGATTTCAGCAGCACGTAAAGCAGCAGCGGTATCTGTTGAGAAGTATGGGTTCCCTGTACCACCAGCAAAAATAACAACACGTTCTTTTTCTAAGTGACGTACAGCTCTACGACGAATATATGGTTCAGCGATTTGACGCATATCAATAGAAGTTTGTACACGCGTTGGAACTCCAATGTTTTCTAAAGCGTCTTGAAGTGCTAAAGCATTCATAACTGTTGCTAACATTCCCATGTAGTCTGCTTGAGCGCGTTCCATACCAACTTCTTCACCAGTAATTCCACGCCAAATGTTACCACCGCCGACAACAATGGCAATTTCAACACCTAAATCATGAACCTCTTTTAACTCTTTAACAACTTCTTTAATCGTTGGTGGGTTAATACCAAAGCCTGCTTGCCCTGCTAATGCCTCACCACTTAATTTTAAAACAACACGTTTGTATTTTGGTTCAACCATTGCTTTATCTCCTTAATCTTTATAAAAAAAGGGAATAGCGGGTAGCTATCTACCATATTCCCTCACATGAACAGTGATTATTTTTTAACTTGTCCCATAACTTCTTCTACAAAGTTATCAACACGTTTTTCTAAACCTTCACCAACTTCATAACGGTGGAATAATTTAACTTTTCCGCCTTTAGAAGCAACGAATTTAGATACAGTTTGATCTGGATCTTTAACGAATGGTTGGTCGTTTAAGCTGATTTCAGCTAAGAATTTGTTTAAACGTCCAGCGATCATTTTTTCTACGATGTTAGCTGGTTTACCTTCGTTTAATGCTTGTTCAGTAAGAACTTTCTTTTCGTGTTCTAATTCTTCTTCAGAAACTTGTGAACGGTCAACATATTTAGGGTTGATAGCAGCGATGTGCATTGAAACATCTTTAGCAGCTGCATCGTCTGATGAACCTTCGATAACTGTTAACACACCGATACGTCCGCCCATGTGTAAGTATGCACCGAAAGCATCTGCATCAGATTTTTCAACGATTTCGAAACGACGTAAAGTGATTTTTTCACCGATAACTGTAGTAGCTTCTGCAATAACGTCAGAAACTTTACCGTTTGGAGTTTCAACTTCAAGAGCTTCTTCTAATGTTGATGGGTTTGCTTTTAAGATTGCTTCTGAGATTTCTTTAACTAATGCTTGGAATTTGTCGTTTTTAGCAACGAAGTCAGTTTCAGCATTTACTTCTAAGATAACTGCGCGGTTTCCTTCAACTAAAACATTAGTGATACCTTCTGCAGCGATACGGTCTGCTTTTTTAGCAGCTTTTGCTAAACCAGCTTCACGTAAGTAGTCAACCGCTTTGTCGATATCTCCTTCAACTTTAACTAATGCTTTTTTAGCATCCATCATACCTACGCCAGTCATGTCGCGTAATTGTTTTACTAATTGAGCTGTAACTTGAGCCATTCTCAATTCCTCCTATAATTTGCTTTTAAATTTTTTACAAACTTTTTAAAAAAAGCTGTTTGAATTGAAAAGTCTATTTCGCCTCTTTCTGATTCAAACAGCTTAACAGTTAGTGATTATTCAGCGTTGTCGCCTTCAACTAATTTTTCGATATCTTCTAATGAAGTATCTTTATCTAAGTCTTCAACGTCTACTGCTACGTCTTCACCTTGGTTACCTTCGATGAATGCATCAGCCATTTTAGCAACGATTAATTTAACCGCGCGGATAGCATCATCGTTTGATGGAATAACAACATCGATTTCATCTGGGTCACAGTTTGTGTCAACCATAGCAACGATTGGAATGTTTAATTTGTGAGCTTCTTGAACTGCAATGCGTTCTTTACGAGGGTCAACGATAAACATTACATCAGGAATGCGTGGCATATCTTTAATACCACCTAAGTATTTTTCAAGTTTGTCTAATTCTTTTAATAGAATACCAACTTCTTTTTTAGGTAATACTTCGAAAGTGCCGTCTTCTTGCATTTCTTTGATTTTTTTCAAACGTTTGATACGTGTTTGGATTGTGTCCCAGTTAGTTAAAGTACCACCTAACCAACGATGGTTAACGTAGTATTGACCTGAACGGATTGCTTCGTCTTTAACAGCATCTTGTGCTTGTTTTTTAGTACCAACGAATAATGCAATACCACCGTTTTCAGCAACTTCATGCATGTAGTTGTATGCATCGTCCACTAATTTAACAGTTTTTTGTAGGTCGATGATATAGATACCATTTCTTTCTGTGAAGATGTATCTCTTCATCTTAGGGTTCCAGCGACGTGTTTGGTGACCGAAATGTACACCAGCTTCTAACAATTGTTTCATTGAAATAACTGCCATTTTTGTTTTCCTCCAATTTGGTTTATATTTTCCTCCCCAATTTTCAGCGATAAGACCTCTTCTAAAAGAAGCACCAATCTTAACATCCAATTAGGTGTGAATTTTTTTGGTTTTTACACCATCAATGATTGTACATGAAAGTTATTTAAAATGCAAGAAAATTCTATTGTTTTCATGATGAAACAATAGAATTTCCAACAAAGTCTTTTTCATTTTAATATAATACAGCGACATTAAAGCTAATAATAAGTAGCACTGTTAGAATAACGAATAGCCACGGGAAACTTTCTTTACTCTTTTCCTGCGTAACATACGCTACCAAACCAGCAATTTCGATTAAATTGATTCCAATAAGATACAAGATAATTGGTAAAGTCAATGTGTCCATCTGAGGTCCTATTAATAATTCAAAATTCATTGCGATGGATATAACGAATAGTCCTGCCCCGATAAGTTGTAAAACGAGGCTGACAAGAAACAGAATATTTTCATGCTTGCGTTTATAGAACACGAGCAGATTCTTAAACAAACTTATAAAAATAATATAGTTGAAAATAATTATAATGCCGCCAACAACAAAGAAAGTTGTAATAATACCTGCTTCTTTTGATTTCAAAACGAGAATTGATAATAACGTTATAAAATAAAATATATTATAGTCTCTTAGTTTAATTTTTTCTTCCATGACTATTTCCTTCCATTTTAGATTAGTTTCTGTTTTGCCAATAAACAGTAACTGTTCCATCTTTCACTTTAACAGCAAGATACTGTTGATCATTTTTAATGTTATCTTTCTCTGGAACAAATACATAGGTATCGAATAAATAGAGCCCATCAGGAAGCGCGTCCTTACTTAAGCTATTAAATTTTGAAGATACAAACGATAGAAGTTCCTCTAGTGAAGAAGCCTCGCGGTAATCCACTCGTAAATAACCAGTAATGACCTCAGTTTCACTTGAAAGGAGTTCTTCTAGTCTTAAATTGTAAATAGCTTCTGTTACCGAGTTATCTTTCGAATGATCCGCTGCAATATGAGCTAATCTTTTTAAACGTTCTTCCCCTGAGATTAAGGGATTTACATCTATTTTAACATTTGTAATTTCTACATCTTCAACTTTATCATCCAATACTCTTTTCACTTTATCAACGGAAGATTCTAAATAAGAATTGAATAGAAATGCACCTCTTAAGAATGTAAAGTTTTGATTGAATAGAAGTTTAAGAACCTTTGCTTCTTCTGTTGAAACATTAGACGTATTCACCGTCTCCTGCATATCACGAATGCTAGTTCCTTTCTCTAAGAACACATTGTTTTGGAATGTTACTTCACTTCCTGAACTTAGCTTTTCAGTAAATTTAATGTTAACCATATCATTATTCACTGGTGGAATTACTTTTACAGTAGAGTTAAAACCATGTTCTTTAAAGTACTCCTCTATTTTTACAGTGATATCGTCTGATTTATTTTGTTCTACTTGTTGATTATTAACAGCAAGCGCTATTAACGCATACATCGTAACCAAGATGTAAAAATATGGTACTTTTAAAAGCTTTTGTTTCCCTTCAGCAAACCCGTATACCGTTAAACACAAAAGATTAAAAACTAATAATAGTACAAACGTTAATACTGCTCCGCTTTTTGCGTTAACAAGGGACTCAAATGGCATAATCACCGTAAAAGGATATTTTAATTCGTTAAATGTAAAATATAAGAATAGAACAAACGCCATAGTTCCTGGAATTCGGACCTTTGCATTGTCTTTAGCAACTACAAAGTTAATAATATAGAGTTCACGCAATACAGCAAATAGAATTACAAAAAACAAAATGATAAAAACAATAAAATAAACTGTAAATAATGCTTTTGTAATTCTATGCCCCATAACGACTTCAAGCATAAATAGGACGAAATAAAGAATAGTTGGAAGTAATAAGTTAATATACTGAATCTTTTTATTATTCATAAAAACCTCCTTTTCTATTTCAATTCATCCTCATCAAAATAACCTATGCCATTTTCAACTACAAAAGTACTAATCACATCTCTGGTTTTTCCATTCACCTCAGCACTACCCTTGAATTGATAGACTCCATCCCAGAAGGAGCCTTTTGGTAATGCTTCTAGTACTTCTTTAAAGTATTCTAGGTTAGATAACCCTGCTTTCTGCGCTTTAGAATTTAATTCAGAATAGAAAATGAGATCAATATTTGCGTAAATTTGATCGTTTTTCATCGCTTGCTTTACATCAATATTGTAAAACCCAGCAGCGTCTTGATCCCCTTTTTCGACATTTCGAAGAGATTCAGCAATTAAAAATGCCGTAAATTCATACCCGTCTGTTGGATAAAAATCAACTCTAGACTCTTTTACCAGCTCAACTTTAAAAGCTGTATTAATGGTATCAGCAATAGTATGAGGCACTTTTAATCTATTTAATTTTTCTTTATAAAGGCTGAGTAAGAAGTTGAATACCTCATATTTTACTTTATCAAGACGTTCGCGCTCTTTATCAGTTGTTAATAATTCTTTGATTTTTTGAACATTCTCATTTGAAATCGATAATTCATATTGATCTCCAGCCTCTTCAGAAATCGTATAATTTTTCGAATAAGAATATCCGTCTGAAAACTGCTCAGTATATTCCAAACTCACTTCATATCCTCGTAATTCAAATGCGTGCTTTTTATTTTTTACTTTTACAGTACCATTTAGCCCGAAGTCTTTAAACTCCTGAGGATAGTTTTTCCCAGAATTAAAAAGTGACGGCGCTGAAATCGATGAAAATGCAGTTGATACTAACAAAATATTCGTAATAACAATTAAAAACAATCCAAATACAAAATGGTATTTTGCATCATTGTTGTCCTCTCTATGGATCCATAGCTTTTGATAAACCGCAATAATAAAAATTAATGTAAGAATTAAACTTAAAGCGAATGTTTCAGAAAAATGATTCATGAAATCAATGAACTTTAGTTTCCCTTTTATTAAATCAGTGCT
>JAGZLX010000069.1 GCA_018364485.1 Granulicatella adiacens | reverse complement strand
ATGATTGATGCGTTCAAAAATAATGTCGACATTCATACAAACACAGCAATGCGTGTCTTTGGAATTACAAACCCAGACGATGTAACGAGTGAAATGCGTCGCCAAGCTAAAGCCGTAAACTTTGGGATCGTGTATGGAATTAGTGATTATGGATTGTCGCAAAACTTGAATATTTCCCGTAAGAGAGCAAAGGAATTTATCGACCGCTATTTGGAAGAGTTCCAAGGGGTAAAAGACTTTATGGAATCTGTGGTAAAAGAAGCGCGTGAGAAAGATTATGTGGAAACATTATTCCATCGTCGTCGCTACTTGCCAGATATTCATTCAAGTAACTTTAATCTACGCTCATTTGCCGAACGTACAGCGATGAACTCACCAATCCAAGGAAGTGCCGCTGATATTTTGAAGATGGCGATGATTGAATTGGACCGTGAAATGAGAGAACGTAAATTCAAAGCAAACCTATTATTGCAAGTGCACGATGAACTGATTTTCGAAGTGCCACAAGACGAACTAGAAAGCCTTCAAAGCTTAGTAGAAGAAGTCATGGAAAATGCCGTGAGTCTGAAAGTTCCACTACGCGCAGATAGTAATGTAGGGGATAACTGGTTTGAAGCAAAATAACTAAAAATAGAATGGGCATCTCTTCTGAACAAATGTAAGTTAGAGATGCCCATTATGTTTTATCTTTTGAGTTTATAGCGTTTTTGTAGTATACTTTTTGAGTTAAGAGAAGAAGTTTAGGTGATGGAAGGGCTCTTTTAGCGTTCAGATTCCATCACTTTCATTTTGTCAATCAATGGAGGAAATACATGAAATTAAGAAATGATATTCGCAATATTGCTATTATCGCCCACGTTGACCACGGTAAAACAACACTTGTGGATGAATTATTAAAACAATCAGATACTTTAGATGCACGTACAGAATTATCAGAACGTGCTATGGACTCAAACGATATCGAACGTGAACGCGGTATTACAATTTTAGCGAAAAATACAGCCGTTCAATATAAAGGAACTCGTATCAATATCATGGATACACCAGGACACGCGGACTTCGGTGGAGAAGTAGAACGTATCATGAAAATGGTAGACGGTGTAGTTCTTGTAGTGGATGCGTATGAAGGTACAATGCCTCAAACTCGTTTCGTATTGAAAAAAGCATTAGAACAACATTTAACACCAATCGTTGTAGTTAACAAAATCGACCGTGACGCTGCTCGTCCAGAAGAAGTTGTCGATGAAGTATTAGAATTATTCATCGAATTAGGTGCCGATGATGATCAATTAGAATTCCCAGTAGTTTATGCTTCAGCATTAAACGGAACTTCAAGTTTATCAGATAACCCAGCGGACCAAGAAAAAACAATGGATTACTTATTCGATACAATTATCGAACATATCCCAGCACCAGTAGATAACTCAGATGAACCATTACAATTCCAAGTATCATTATTAGACTATAATGACTATGTTGGACGTATCGGTATCGGACGTGTCTTCCGTGGAACAATCAAAGTTGGGGACCAAGTAACACTATTAAAATTAGACGGTACAAAGAAAAACTTCCGTGTTACTAAATTATTTGGTTTCTTCGGATTAAATCGTTTAGAAATCAACGAAGCAAAAGCAGGAGACTTAATCGCTGTATCTGGTATGGAAGACATCTTCGTTGGAGAAACAGTAACTCCAGTAGATACACATGAAAGCTTACCAGTATTACACATTGATGAACCAACTTTACAAATGACATTCTTGACAAACAACTCACCATTTGCGGGTCGTGAAGGGAAGTTTGTAACAGCACGTAAGATTGAAGAACGTCTAATGCGTGAATTACACACAGACGTATCTCTTAAAGTTGAACCAACTGATTCACCAGATGCATGGATCGTATCAGGACGTGGGGAATTACACTTATCAATCCTTATCGAAAACATGCGTCGTGAAGGATACGAATTACAAGTATCTCGTCCAGAAGTAATCATCAAAGAAATCGATGGCGTGAAATGTGAACCATTTGAACGCGTACAAATCGATACTCCTGAAGAATACATGGGTTCAATTATCGAATCATTAAGTAACCGTAAAGGTGAAATGCAAGATATGCAACACAATGATAACGGACAAGTTCGTATTGTCTTCTTAGTTCCAGCTCGTGGATTATTAGGATATACAACTGAATTCTTATCAATGACACGTGGTTACGGAATTATGAACCACACATTCGATCAATACTTACCATACATTCCAACAAGCATCGGCGGACGTCGTAATGGGGCACTTGTTTCAACAGATACAGGTAAAGCAACAACTTACGGAATTATGGGTGTTGAAGAACGTGGTGTGATCTTCACTGAACCTGGTACTGAAATTTATGAAGGTATGATTGTTGGGGAACACTCTCGTGAAAACGACTTAGCAGTTAACATCACTAAAGCAAAACAACAAACAAATATTCGTTCTGCAACGAAAGACCAAACTTCAGTTATCAAGACTCCTAAGAAATTATCTCTTGAAGAGTCATTAGAATTCTTATCAGACGATGAATACTGCGAAATTACTCCAGAAACGATTCGTTTAAGAAAACAAATTCTAAATAAAGGCGAACGTGAAAAAGCCAATAAACGTAAAAAACAAGCCGAAGCAGAGAATTAATCTGAATTGTAAAAAGGTGGATGCAATGCATCCACCTTTTTTAGTTGTTTTTATTGATTTAATTTAACTCGAACAACTTGCTCATGAAAATTTCGGTTTTAAAAGTTAAGTGATACCGTATACGGTATCACTTGTATTAGGTGTATTGTGTTTTTGTATACAGTTGTAGTATCCTATAATGGTAAGGTTTATAGAGAGAAGAGATGACAGATGACAAAACAAAGAAAAATTATGTACGGAGTTTTTGGAGTCCTATTTGCATTTATTTTATTGGCTCTAGGATTGATTCAAATGTTTACATATCGAGCGACTCCTGAGGCACAAGAAACTTGGAATATTGCAGCGTTTGAACAGAAAAACAACTGGACTCATTTTGAAGTGACAGGAGAGAAAAAAGGAACTCTTTTATTTTATACGGGTGCCTTAGTTGAACCGCAAGCTTATGCTAAACTTGCAGATGGCTTAGCTAAAGAAGGGATCGAAGTGTACATTATTTCTTCTCAGTTGAATTTACCAGTGTTGGATAATGGTACGATGGCAACTATCGTGAAAGAAGAGCATTTAGACAAAGTGTTTGTCGGAGGACATTCTCTAGGTGGTGTTGTTTCAACGATTGAAGCGAAAAAACTAAATGAAATTGATAAAGTTGCAGGATTAATTTTATTAGCAAGCTACCCAGATCAGAGTACAGATATAAGTGGAACACAAATTCCAGTATTATCCATTACGGCTTCGAATGATAAAATCTTGAAACAAGAAAAATATGAAGATGCGAAATCACGTTTGCCAGAGTCCACACTCTATAAAACGATTGAAGGTGGAAATCATAGTGGTTTTGGACTATATGGACAACAAAATGGCGATGGTACTGCTACAATGAGTGCCGAAGAACAACAAAAACAATTAGTTCAACTCATTAAACAATTTATCGTATCGCATTAAGCTAGGCTTCGGTCTAGCTTTTTTTGTACGCTTAGGTTGTGTTTTGGTTACGTGGCAGGTATCATGGAAGTAACGAATTTTGGAGGTAGAGCGTATGCAACAAAAAGTAACAAAGAATTGGGTCACTATCGGAACTGGTGTGATTGCCAATGAATTAGCAGTAGCGTTAGAATCGTTAAACGGAAAACTATATGGAGTTGCCAATCGCACCTATGCGAATGCCGTAAAATTTGCAGAAAAATATGGCATTGAAAAAGTGTACGATGAAATTGACGATGTGTTTACAGATCCAGAAGTAGATATTATTTATATTTCAACACCGCATAACACGCATATTCACTATCTTAGAAAAGCCTTAGCTGCTGGAAAGCATGTGTTATGTGAAAAGGCCATTACATTAAACAGTGAAGAATTGGAAGAAGCGTTGCAACTCGCTAAAGAAAATAATGTTGTTTTAGCTGAGGCAATGACGCTTTACCATATGCCAGTCCATAAACAATTAAGTAAAGCTGCTGAAAACTTGGGTGAGCTTCGCATGATTCAAATGAACTTTGGTAGCTATAAAGATTATGATATGACGAACCGTTTCTTCAATCGCAACCTTGCCGGAGGAGCATTGCTTGATATTGGTGTATATGCTTTGTCTTGCATTCGTTATTTCATGAGCGAGGCGCCAAGTTCGATGGTTTCTCAAGTGAAATTAGCGCCAACGGGTGTGGATGAGCAAGCCGGTATTGTTTTGACGAATGATGCAGGAGAAATGGCGACTGTGACGATGACGCTCCATGCTAAACAGCCAAAACGCGGTGTCATTGCATACGACAAAGGGTATATCGAGATTGTTGATTATCCACGCGCGCATAAAGCGACGATTACTTATACAGAAGATGGACATGTTGAAACTTTTGAAGATGAATTGGGATTAGATGCCTTAGCATATGAAGTGCTAGATATGGAGTCAACGATTGATACAGGGGTAGATCATATGCATCTTGAATATACGGTCGATGTGATGAAAATTATGACCGACTTACGCCGTGAATGGGGCATCAAGTATCCTGAGGAAGAAGAAGTATGAAGCAACAAGAACAATTAAAAGCGATGGAACAATATGCTAAAAGAGTGCTCGACTCAGATACTTCGGGGCATGATTGGTCGCATATTGAAAGAGTTGTCAATACAACAAAGACGATTGCCAAAGCCGAAGGAGCAGATTTATTTATTTGTGAAGCCGCAGCACTACTCCATGATGTGATCGACGATAAAATTATCCAAGATCCAGCAGATGCGTTGAAGGAATTGAAAAAATTTCTAACTTCAATCGAAGTGACTCCGGAACAAATTGAAGCTATTGTGTCGATTATTACGAGAATGTCGTTTAAGAATCACAAGGAACAACAAGAACTCTCTCTTGAAGGAAAAGTGGTGCAAGACGCTGATCGATTGGATGCTATTGGAGCCATCGGTATTGCCAGAGTGATGTGTTTTTCTGGAAGTACAGGAAGGTCAATTCACAAACCAGAAATGAAGCCACGTGAAAACTTAACGCCTGAAGAATATCGAAACGGCGAATCGACAGCTATCATGCACTTCTATGAAAAATTACTGAAGTTAAAAGATTTGATGAATACCAAATATGGTAATGAATTGGCAAAAGGGCGCCATGAATTTTTAGAAATGTATTTAGAGCAATTTTATGCCGAATGGGATGGAAAACGATAGACAATAAGCGACAAATTTTGTCGCTTATTTGTTTTGTAAGAGAAACGGGTGTAAAATAGTAACTACATTTTAAAGTGAGAGGATTGGTTGCGTGGAAGTAGAGCAACAACTTACGAATAAAGAACTTCGAAAAAATATATTTGTGATTGTATGGCCAGTATTTGTGGAAGTGCTTCTTGGAGCGCTTTTTGGAATGGTGGACATGATGATGGTAGGTAAAATTCCAGGAGATACTGCTGCTGCCGTTTCTGCAGTGGGGATGACAAACCAGCCGATGTTCCTTGGTTTAAGTCTGATTCAGGCATTGAATGTCGGAGGTACTGCTATTATTGCCCGATATTTTGGAGCAAAAAAATACAATCGCATGGGAAGTATCTTGAAGCATGTAATGATTCTGGCGATGGTATTTTGTGTGACGCCAACAGCAATATTGATGCTGATTTTCGCCCCGGAAATCTTATCTTTACTTGGGGGAGATGCGACAGTTATTAATGTCGGTGTGGACTACTTTAGAATTGTCACAATTGGATTTATCTTCCAATCACTATCGTTTACTGTAACAGCAGCGCTTCGAGGGATTGGCGAAACGAAAATACCGATGAAGAATAATATTATAGCCAATAGCTGTAATGTTTTAGGAAATGCCATTTTAATCTACGGTATGTTTGGCTTCCCAGCGTTAGGCGTTACCGGTGCTGCGATTTCAACCGCATTATCAAATTTAATTGCGATGGGATTAAATATCCGATATATCTTGTCAGGAAAGAGTGTGTTGAAACTCGATTTTAAAGAAAAGTTTGAATTCAATGTTAATGTGATGCGCGATTTAGTACGTATTGGTATTCCAACAGCATTAGAGCAAATGGCACTACGTTTTGGGGTCATCATGATCTTGAAGATTGTGTCAGGGTTAGGGAATAACGTCTATGCAGCTCACCAAATTGCCCTCAATGTACTTTCTCTCTCATATTCTCCAGCACAAGCATTCGGGATTACAGCTTCCTCGCTGATGGGGCAATCGCTTGGGGCGAAAGACGAGAAATTAGCTGAGCGTTACACTAAAATGTGTCAGAAAATTGGTCTAGCTTTAGCGATTATGATGTCTGTCTCCATTTATTTTGGAGCAACACTACTAGCAGGAATGTATACGGATAATGTAGAAATTATTCAAAATACAGTGATTGCTTTATCAATTGTTGCGTTCGTTCAACCATTCCAAAGCCACCAATTGATTACTTCTGGAGCCTTACGTGGTGCAGGAGATACAGTTTGGCCACTCATTGCTATTTTTATTGGTTCATGTGTGATTCGATTAAGTTTAGGATATGTATTCGTAAACTTCTTCGGATGGGGACTTGCTGGCGCGTGGTATGCGGTCTTTATCGACCAATTTATCAGGGATATGATCATTCTCCTTCGATTTAGAAGCGGCCGATGGAAAAACATCAGAATTGCATAGAATCAGGCTGGAATTATCCAGCCTTTTTGTTTTGAGCTTCAATCGTGCGGATTAGTTTACTGAAATCATAGAAAATCAAAAGAAAACGTATGGAGATTGATTTTTTATTGATTTTCTATTATTTTTGGTTGGTGCAATTATAGTGTTTGTGATACTATAGTAGAAAGATGTAAAGAGATTGGAGTTTTCAAACGATTATGGCAAGAAAAGGTTTGTTAATCGTTTTATCTGGGCCTTCAGGTGTCGGAAAAGGAACCGTACGTGCAGCAATTTTTGCAAAAGACAGTCAGGAATTTGTGTACTCAGTATCCGCAACGACACGTAAGCCAAGACCAGGTGAAGTAGATGGAAAAGATTATTTCTTCAAGACAAGAGAAGAATTTGAAGAGATGATTGCAAATAAAAAATTATTAGAATACGCGGAGTACGTAGGGAACTACTACGGAACGCCTTTAGAATATGTGCAAGAAACATTGGATAAAGGGAAAGATGTATTCTTAGAAATTGAAGTTCAAGGTGCGCTTCAAGTACGTGAAGCTATGCCTGATGGGGTGTTTATTTTCTTAACACCACCTGATTTACATGAACTAGAATCTCGCATCGTAAACCGTGGAACAGATTCAGACGAAGTGATTAAAAACCGTATGAAGGTTGCAAGAGAAGAACTTGGTTTGATGAAGTATTATGATTACTCTGTTGTGAATGACAAAGTAGAAAATGCGGTTCGACAAATCGAAGCAATTATTCAAACAGAACATTTACGCATCCAAAGAAACTTGGAAAGCATTGAAGAGTTCGAAGATGAATTAGAAGAAATTTTAGAAGAAGAGTAGAAAGAGGGAATCTGTTATGATGTTATATCCATCAATCGATAAATTATTGAAAAAAATCGATTCAAAATATTCATTAGTTATTTTATCAAGCAAACGTGCGCATGAATTACACCACCATGAACCACCAATGTTAGAACACTATGAATCACATAAAAACGTAGGTCGTGCGTTGGAAGAAGTTGTTGCTGGTGACTTAACAATTCGTGAAGACAGCAAACCTGAACACGTATAATCAAATTTAGGCTCTTTGTCAAATAGTGTTGATGAAGAATTTTAGGAAGGGATTAAGCAACTAATTGTTGCTTAATTCCTTTTTGTTTTGGGCCAAACATTTTT
>JAGZLX010000068.1 GCA_018364485.1 Granulicatella adiacens | reverse complement strand
CTCATGAAAAATTTGAATTTTCATGAGCTTTGAAAAGCTCATTTTAATTACTGACTTATTGTATCTCTTTAAGAGATAAGAAATTGTTGTTTCTTCATTCAATTGAATGAAGTCCCTACACATTTGGTTCGTCTTCTTTGTTCAGTTTTCAAAGGTCAATCGGTGTTTTGCAACAACTTCTATATCCTATCACAGGACATTTTTACTGTCAACAGATTTCATGTAACTTTTTTTAAGTTTTTTGAAACTGTTTTATAAGCGAACGTTCGCTCAACAGTGATATTAATTTATCATAACTGATTACCAATTTCAACTGAAATGACTAAGAAAATTTTAGATATTTTATTATTCTATAAAAATTCAAAAAAGAGCCTAGGTTACTTGAACCTAGACTCTCATATATACTCTACTGTACGACCCCTGTATCGATTGCTACACCATCTCTTTTAATGATGTATTTACCACTTTGAACTTGATTATTAAATGTAAAGTCGATTGTTACACTTGTGTTCTCAGAAATCTTGAAGGTACGATATGCAGTATTAATATTGTTGTTTGCATCTTGAATAAAGATTTCAACTGTATTTTGTTTTGCTTCTTGGGAGTTGGAAGCTGAGTTACCATTATTGCCATTTGTCTTTTTCGCTTCATAAGGAATAGTGAATTGGCGAGATACTACTCGTTCTCCTTTTCCTTTTGAGATAACAACTGTTAATGTATCACCTTTTTTAAGAGCAGTTCCTTCTGCTGGTGATTGTTTAATAACAGTATCTGCTGTTTCGTTACTATTTTCTTCTGAAATTTGTAACTTCAATCCGTGTTCTTTTGCGTAGTCTTCAACGCCTGAACGTGAATACCCTTTTAAGTTGATTAACGTTACTGGTTCTTTTCCTTTAGATACGGTTAAAACCATTTTTGTATCTTTGGCGACTACTTTCTCACCTTTAGCAACACTTTGTTCCATTACCTTACCAGACTCTACAGTATCTGAATAACTTTCTTTCTTCTCTACTGCAATTCCTAATTTTTGCAAAGCTGCTTTTGCTTCATCGAAAGTCTTGCCTGTATAGTCACCTACAGTAACGGTATCTTTACCAGCACTTACTTTTAATACAACTTTAGATTTTTCTTTTACAGAACTTCCTGCTTTAGGGTTCGTCTCTACGACTTTTCCTGCTTCAACCGTGTCAGACTTCACTTGCTGTACATCTGACACTTCGAGGTTCGCATCCGCTAGTTTTACTTTGGCATCTGCTTCAGTAAGGTTCGTTACATCTGGAACTTTTACGTCTTTTGGAGAAGTTTGAATAAATGCATAGATAGCTCCTGCACTAATGATGATCAATAGTAACAATAAAATCCATGGCCATATCTTTTTCTTCTTCTTTTTCGGCTCCTCTTGAACAGCTTTCTTTTCTTCATCAAATTGAATTTCAGGAACTTCCTTACTTGTTGCTGGTATCTTACGAGGAATTTGCCCCGTCGCAATTGGTTGTAATACCTTTGTTTCCTGACTAAAAGCAGTTGGCTTAAACATTGGTTCATGCAAACGTTCTGGATTTAAGCACGTTTGTAAATCTTCCAACATTTCATAGCAACTACTGTAACGATCAAGAGGTTCTTTCGCCGTCGCCTTTAGCACCACATTTTCTAAGCTTTGTGGCACAGTTGGTAACATCTGTGAAATACGAGGAAGCGGCTCTTGGAAATGTTTCAACGCGATTGAAACTGCTGATTCTCCTTCAAAAGGAACTTCACCGACTAATAACTCATACAATACGATACCGAGTGCATAAATATCACTGCGGATTGTTGCCATTCCACCTCTTGCCTGTTCAGGTGATAAATAATGAACAGAACCAAGCAAAGTATTCGTTTGTGTTAATGACGTTTCAGAAAGTGCAATCGCAATCCCAAAGTCTGTAATCTTCACATTACCTTCTCTATCAATTAAGATGTTTTGCGGTTTAATATCGCGGTGAATGATTCGATTTTGGTGAGCGAGTTCAATCGCTGAAACGATTTGTGTCATAATACGAACAGCTTCGCGTGGTGGAAGAGGTCCTCTTTCGCGAATGTACTCTTTCAAATCCGTTCCTTCAACGTATTCCATTACAATGTAATTTGTTCCGTCTTCTTCTCCAACATCATACACACTTACAATATTTGGATGGACTAATTGTGTTGCTGATTGTGCTTCTCGTTGGAAACGTCTCATCGCTGCTTCATTTGTATGGAAGTCTAAGCGCAACACTTTTACTGCCACGGGTCTTTCTAGAATTAAATCTTGTGCTAAATATACAGTGGCCATTCCACCTGTCCCGATATGAGACTTGATTTTATAGCGACCACCAACTGTTTTTCCTGGTGCAATCATTCTTCTACCTCCTCCCTGGCAGTATATTTTGCAATCGCAACGGTAATATTGTCACGACCGCCGGCTTCATTTGCAGCATCAACCGCTTTATTCGCTTGCGTTGTTACATCTGAATAATTCCCTAGAATCTCTTTAATATATTGATCTTCAACCATATTCGATAACCCATCGGTACATAGGAAAATCGTGTCTCCGTTTTTAAGGCTCACTCTTACAAAATCAATCTGGACATTAAGCGTAATCCCTAAGGACTGCGTTACAATATTTCTTTGAGGGTGGCTTTTTGCTTCCTCTTCCGAGATTTCTCCAGATTTTAACAGTTCATGTACGAGTGTATGATCTTCTGTTAATTGTTTAATTTGATAATTGCGATACAAATAAGCACGGCTATCACCAACGTTTGCAATTAATAATTCAGAACCGATAACTACGGCAAGCACGATTGTTGTTCCCATTCCATCTAGCTCACGATATTGATTCGCTTTTTGAAAAATACGATCATTTTCGGCCTGAATATTTTTAACGAGCCATTGATAAGCGGCTTCTGTATCCGTAATACTTTCTTCTTCCCAACGTTTTCCCAAATGCGATAATGCCATAGCACTTGCTACATCCCCAGCATTATGCCCGCCGATTCCGTCACACACAACAATCATCGGCACGTTTTGAGTATTCAAAAAATATCCGGCAGCATCTTCATTTAAAGTACGTCTTTGTCCGACGTCACTTTTGATGGCTATCTCCATATTTTTCCTCCTGTTGCGAATTTATTTCCTTACCATTCTCGCGATGAAAAATCCATCTGTATGATATTCATGCGGTAAAATCGTAAGCATCGGATTTTCCTTTGTACAACCAAACTCTTCGATTGGTTGTAATTCGAATTCCGGATGTTCTCGTAAAAAGTTATGGACCACTTCTTCATTTTCACCCTTGTTAATTGTACAAGTTGAATAGATGAGTTTTCCACCTTTCTTTACCATTGTAGCAATTGCAGACAAAATTTCCAACTGTATTTTTGTTAATTTTGTTAAATCTTCACTATTTTTTGTGTATTTTATATCTGGTTTACGACGCATCAAGCCCAATCCAGAGCATGGTGCATCTACAAATACCGCGTCAAAACTTTCTTCTTTAAATAGTTCGCCAACTTTTCTAGCATCGAGTGCATGAGTATGAATTCTGTCTTCTACTCCTAAACGTTTTGCGTTTTGATGAATCTTTCGTAATTTATTCTCATGTAAATCTAGCGCTTCTACAAGTCCGCCCTCTTCAGACACTAAGTAACTTGCAAAATGAGTGGTTTTCCCTCCAGGAGCAGCACACGTATCGAGCACCTTATCTCCAGGATGTAAGCCACCTACTTGAGCCACTAATGAAGAAGACTCATCTTGAACGGTAACCATTCCATCTTTGAAGGCTTTCGATTGTAGTAAATCTCCTTCTTCAACAATCACTGCTCTCGGTGACAATTTGCTTGGCTGAACCGTAACCCCTTCTTCTCTTAAAAGAGTTAGCACTTCATCAACCGACATCTCTGGATTTTGAATACGCGCACTTAAGTGAGGAGCAATATTTAAACTTGGGAAAATTTCTCTAGCCTCTTCCCCATATTGTTCAAATAACAAATCCACAATCCAACGTGGCATACTATATTCGACACTTAAACGTTCACGTTCATCTTTAATAGAAGAAACTCCATCGAATCCGGCACGTTGAACATTTCGAAGAACACCGTTGACGAATTTGGCAATCCCTTGATGACCACGTTTTTTCGCGATTTGAACGGCTTCAAAAATAGCTGCATGATCAGGCACTCGGTCTAAATACGCCATTTGGTATACAGTCATTCGTAGGAGACTTAGCACCCATAATTCCATTTTCTTTTGTTTCTCGATAAATGGTTTTAAATAGAAGTCTAATGTTAATTTACGTTGAATCGTTCCATAGAATAATTCCGTTAATAGCCCTCTATCTCTTGCATCCAATTTATGTTTTTGTAACACGTTTTGAAATGCAACTGTCGAGTACGCTTGATTCTTTTCTACATTCGTTAATAATTCTACGCAAATGTCACGTACATTACTCATGGTTTAACCCCTCAAAAATCGCATCATCCTTCAACAATTCTGAAAATCCATTCATAAATGCCTTCGCATCCATTTGAGCCTTTCCTGCTGGTTGAAGACGTGTAATCTCAAGAACAGTTCCGCCTCCGCAAGCTACATATAAATATCCGCCTTCTACAAATAAGCTGCCGGGTGCTTTAGTAGTTTGTTTATCCGTTAAATCAACTCCCCACATCTTCACACGATTCCCGTTTAGAATCGTAAATGAAGTTGGCCATGGACGTAAGCCACGTACGAAACAATCCACTTCAATCGCTGTTTTATTCCAATCGATTTGTTCTTGCTCTCTTGAAATATTTGGAGAGAACGATACAAGCTCTTCATCTTGTTCAACTTCAGTAATTGTTCCAGCAAATAACGCTGGTAATGTTTCGATTAGTAAATCCGCTCCAACGACGCTTAGTTTTTCAAACATACTAGCCACATCGTCTTCGCCAGTAATTGGAATGGCACGTTGTGAAATAATCGCACCTGCATCCATTTTTGCAACCATTCGCATAATTGTTACGCCAGTTTCTTTGTCCCCATTCATAATTGCATAATGGATTGGAGCTCCACCACGATATTTTGGTAAGAGTGACGCATGAACGTTCACCGCACCAAAACGTGGGAAGTTTAAAAACTTCGTTGGTAAGAATTGACCATAAGCTGCCGTTACAATTAAATCTGCATCTAGTTGCATCAACTCTTCCAATTCCTGCGAACCGCTTAATTTTTCTGGTTGGTAGACAGGAATATCATGCTCCAATGCCACCACCTTTACAGGAGTTGGTGTAATGATTTTCTTACGTCCAACTGCACGGTCAGGTTGTGTGACAACAGCAATCACTTCAACTGTTTCATCTTCAATTAATCGTTTCAAAACACCTGTTGAAAACTCAGGCGTTCCCATAAAAATAACTTTCTTCATTTTTCACCTCTATAAGAAATGTTGTGGTTCCATATCAATCGTCATGAGTAATTTCTTCGAACCGACTTCTTGTGTTTCCATCATCAATTGTTCTAAGAACTCTTGCAATTGCGGTTCGTTTTTGTATTTCACAATAATTTGGAAATAATAACGGTTATTCATTCTCGCAATCGATTTCGCAGTCGGTCCTAACACCACTGCATTCGGTGACACATTCGCCTTCAACGCCTCATGCACTTCGATAGCTTTCTTCAACGCCACCCCTTCATCTTCACTCGAGAATGTAATCATCGTTGTAAAGAAGTACGGTGGATAGTTGGCCATATGACGCATCCGCATTTCCGTTTCAAAGAATCGTTCATATTGATGACCTTGCGCTAGTTGAATTGCGTAGTGAGTCGGGTTATAAGTTTGGATAAATACTTCCCCTGGCTTATCCCCACGACCTGCACGCCCTGATACTTGAGTCAATAGTTGGAATGTTTTTTCCGAACTTCTAAAATCAGGAATGTTCAGCGCCGTATCCGCATTAATAACACCCACAAGTGTTACGTTTGGATAATCTAGGCCTTTCGCAATCATCTGCGTTCCAATTAAAATATCCGCTTCTTGATTTTCGAACTGTTTCAATATGGCTTCATGTTGCCCTTTTCGTCTTGTCGTATCCACATCCATTCGCACAATGCGAGCGTCTGGGAACACTTCCTGCAATTCTTCTTGCACCTTCTGCGTTCCTGTTCCAAAATAACGAATTTGTCGACTATGACATTTCGGACAGAAATTAGGAATATGTTCTTCATGACCACAATAGTGACATTTCATACTTCTTGTATCCATATGAAGCGTTAATGAAATATCGCAATTCGGACATTCTAATACCGTTCCACAATCACGACAAAGTACAAAAGAAGAATATCCTCGACGGTTTAAGAGCAACACACTTTGCTCTCCTCGTTCTAATCGTTTTTCGACAGCATCTAATAACGTCTTCGAAAATGATCCTTTTTGATGAACGAATTCCGTTCTCATATCAATCAAATGAACTTCAGGCAACAGTTGCGCCTGTGCACGTTTCGTTAATCGTAAGAGAGTATAGACTCCCTTTTGTGCACGCGCACGAGACTCAAGACTTGGAGTCGCACTTCCCAACACCACTGGGCAGTGATGATATTCCCCACGCCAAATCGCTACGTCGCGAGCATGGTATCTTGGAGATTCATCTTGTTTATACGTTGCTTCATGTTCTTCATCTAAAATAATAATTCCGATGTTTTCTAATGGTGCAAAGACTGAAGAACGAGCACCGACCACAATGTCTGCTTCCTTGTTCTTAATCTTACGCCATTCATCGTATTTTTCACCGACACTTAGCCCACTATGAAGCACCGCCACTCGGTCTCCAAAGCGTGACTTAAATCGGTCGACCATTTGAGGAGTCAATGCGATTTCTGGAACGAGCATCATCGCACTCTTTCCTTTTTCAATCACTTCCCCAATCCATTGTAAGTACACTTCTGTTTTCCCAGAACCTGTTACACCTTCTAACAAGTATACTTTTGAGGTGTCTGTATCGATGGATTCGGCTTTCACTCGGTCAAACGCCACTTGTTGTTCAGGATTTAACTGGAATGGCGCGCTCTTTTTAAAGACTCTTCCTTTGTAAGGATCACGGTTCACTTCTTTTTGAACAATCGAAATCCAATTACGTTCGACTGCGAATTTTAAATCGGCCGTTGTAAAATCCGTATCTTCTAAGAAACGTCTCTTTTCAATTTCCATCACTTCCATTGAAGCAAGTGTCTTTAAGAGCGCTACTTTCTTCTTCGCACGAGCAGAGATTGTTGGAATAAACTCCTCATACTCTTGCATCACATAATTCAATCGAATCCAGTCTTCTGTTTTCACCTTCGCACGGTCTTTGACAACCGTCTCGATGACTACAGCCCCTTCTTTCTTCAACTTCATTAGTCGATTTACATGTTCCTGAGGCAAGTCATCCGTGTATTGCAATATATTTTCATAATGGAAAATTTCTCGAAACACATCTTCATGCTCTTTCGGATTCACTAATACAAATCGTTTTTCATAATTGGATTTCAACATTGCTGGAAGCATCGTTTGATAACATTGAATGAGGAAAGCATGAACCTTCTTCGATAAATATGCTCCTAGCTCTATCATCTCTGGTGATAAGACGGGATCTAAATCCATTAAATGCAAAATATCTTTTACTTCTCCGTCAAAATCTACTTCGTCACTAAGCGCTAGTACGAATCCAGAAATACTTCGTCCGCCAAACGGAACTGCAACACGCATCCCCACTTCAATACTCTCTTGTAAATTTTCTGGGACATGATAATCAAATGGTCGATTCACTTGAATGACTGGAACGTCAACGATTACTTTTGCATACATCTTCTCACCTCCAAAATAGTTTTACTACTCATTATACCATAATGCACTTTAATTTGTTGTCGCTTGCTCTACACTTCAAAACTACGAAAACAAAAAAGCCAAGGGAGTTTCCCTTGACTATAAATTTGGGTTCTATAATTTTTAGGGTTGATGGAAATTTTCCACCAACCCTATTTTAGTGTATACAAAAAGGCCAACATCCGTTATATTAAAATCGCTAAACCTAA
>JAGZLX010000067.1 GCA_018364485.1 Granulicatella adiacens | reverse complement strand
ACTTCAAAGTCATTTGGATCGTGGGCAGGAGTTATTTTAACTACTCCACTTCCGAAATCTTTTTCTACATATTCATCTGCAATAACAGGAATTTCTTTATTTGTTACTGGTAAAAGAACTGTTTTACCAATATATTTTTGATATCTTTCATCTTCAGGGTGAACAGCAACCGCAGTATCTCCAAATAAAGTTTCAGGACGAGTAGTTGCTACTTCTAGATAGTCTCCACTTCCATCAGCTAAGAAATATTTAAGGTGATAGAATGCACCCTCTACGTCTTTATGAATTACTTCGATATCAGATAATGAAGTCTTCGCTTTAGGGTCCCAGTTGATGATGTATTCACCACGGTAAATTAAGCCTTTTTCGTATAAAGTTACGAAGACTTTCTTCACGGCGTCAGATAACCCTTTATCTAATGTGAAACGCTCTCTGCGGTAATCTACAGAAATCCCCATTTTTGCCCATTGTTCACGGATATGGCTGGCATATTCTTCCTTCCATTCCCATGTTTGTTCAAGGAACTTCTCACGGCCAAGGTCATAACGAGATAAGCCTTCACCACGTAATTTTTCTTCTACTTTTGCTTGAGTTGCAATCCCCGCATGGTCCATCCCTGGTAACCATAAAGTGTCGAACCCTTGCATGCGTTTTTGACGGATAATCATGTCTTGTAACGTTACGTCCCAAGCATGTCCTAAGTGTAATTTCCCTGTTACGTTTGGTGGCGGGATAACGATTGAATAAGGTTCAGCGTTTGGATCTTCGTTTGGATGGAAGACGCCTGAATCAACCCACCATTGATATTTACCAGCTTCAACTTCTTGTGGTTGAAACTTAGATGACATTTCTTTAGCCATTGATTTTCCTCCTTGTATCTTGTTTGTGTCCAATAAAAAAATCCTATGAAGACACTCTCCATAGGACGATTGATTTCGTGGTACCACCTAATATTCGCGTAATCATTCATTACGCCTCGATGTTGGTAACGAAGTGTCGTCTCCGTACTCTATTACTGCATTTCGTAGAGTAAGCTCACAAGCTACCTTCAAATGAATCTGCTAGGAAGTTTCACCAAGTCTTCCCTCTCTCGTAAACAAAGTCATTTTACTCCTCTTGTTCATCGCTCTAATATACAAAATATTCTACCATTATGGTGATGTGCTTGCAACAATATCGCGCTCGTCTTACGATTTCACGTTCCCGCTAGACACGCCTTGGTCTGCATCTTCTGGAATCCACCAGTCTAGGAACTGCTTCATCGCCCAGTCCCAGAAATCCCATTCGTGTCCGCCGACGTGCTCTTTATACGTTAGCGACACTCCTTGTTCTTTCAAAAAGCTGCTATAGCTACGATTATCTTCCAAAAGCCAATCTTCCATACCACATGCCATAAAAATCGAGAGCGCGTCCTTATGCTCCATGGTTTGGACGGCATGATACAACTGATTGCCTTCCGCCACAAAGGTCTCCTCATCTTTGAAGACCGCCTCCAAAAAGCTTTTTCTTAAAAAGAACGGTGCTTCTGGAATCTCTTCTGGTGGAAGTGCCTGTTTTTTAATCGCTCCAGAGAACGCCCCAATGACGCTAAAGGTGTCTGGATATTTGATGCCATTTCGAAGCGCCCCATATCCACCCATCGAAAGCCCGGCAATGCCCAAGTCTTCCCGTTTTCTGGAAATTGGAAACATTCGGCGTGAGATTTCTGGAAGCTCCACCCCGATAAATTCTCCATAGTTCGTATAGTTCCACGGTTGGTCTACGTAGAAATGATTTTCCCCAGAAGGCATGATGAGGGCAAGGTTCTTCTCTTTAGCGTATCGAAGAATGCGCGTTTGATTGACCCAGTCCTGTTCACTGCCTAACACTCCGTGCAGTAACACCAACGCTTTGTACGGGCCTTCCCAAAGATACTGATTATTAAAGTCCAACGCATCGCTAGGCAAGTAGACTGACAGCGGGATGGTTCTCATTAATGTTTTTGAAAAAAATGAAATATGTAAAAGTGCCATATGACCCCTCCATAAAAACTATTATTCTTTAAAATATCGATTCACTACCGTCACTAACCCAAAGACAAACGTGACTCTAACGACGGATTTTTGCCACGACTCCCATTGCTCAAACCCAAAGAAATCATTCATGATGAGGATAAAAGCAATAGTGGCTACCATACCAATAAAGAAGACAACTCCTGCGTGACTGAATTTTTGGAGCTGATCCTTCTTATCCGGATTATCCCGATTCACAAAAATATAAAAGGCTAGCACACTAACCATTGCACTCACAATTAACAGCACGATATCTTGAAGAAATACTAGTTGATAGATTGCATTCGCACCGCTGATGATACCTAACGCAACAGTTCCAATTCCTCTAATTTTTGGCCTCATTTCCAACAACCCCTCTCCCTAAAAACGGATTCCTGAACTTATCTTTATTATACTGCTCCCACAGCGTTTTTACTATACGAGAGAGCAAAAAAAGAACCCAGCATTACTGCTAGGTTCCACTTCATCGGCCACTGTAGCCGAGTTTCCTATTTTATTCTTCTACCCCTAGTAATAGGTTTACTAGGATGTCCACTGTTACATTACCGAAGTAACGGCGGATGTCGATGGCTTCGAAAGCTTTCGTTAAGTCTTCGCGGTTGTAGCCTACGCCCACAAGCGCTTTTTCTACATCGCTGATTTCCCCAAGACCGAAGAAGTCCCCGTTAATCTTAATGTCTTTGATGGCATTCTTTTCAACGTTCAAGCTGAACTCGATTTGTCCGGCCGGTGTACGTTTGGATTGTTTGAATTCGAATTTTGGATTTTTTCCGTAGTTCCAATCTGGGTTGTTGAAGTACTTGCTGCGTAATTCTTCTACACGCACCCAGTCTTCGTCCGTTAGAACATACTCTTTAATCGTAGATGTATCTTCCACATTGAAGATATTTTTCAAGAGCACTTCGCGGAATTGTAAGATGTCTAAGTCTTGATATTCAGGCGCTAAGTACGGTTTGATATTTGTCACGCGTGAACGAACTGACTTGATTCCTTTTGACGCGATTTTCTCTTGTTTTGGACGTAAAATTTGAGGCAAAATGCTTACATCTAGATCGAGCATTAATGTTCCGTGCGCTGTTAAACGGCCATTGTTTGAGTACATCGCATTTCCAGAGAATTTCTTACCGTCGATGAGAAGGTCGTTACGGCCTTGTAACTCTGCTCCTGTTGCTCCCATTTTATGGAGTGCTTCAATCACGGGTTCTGTGAATTTTCCGAAATCACGGAAGCTATCGCCGTCATCTTCTGTAATGAAGCAGAAGCAGATATTTCCCATATCGTGATACACGGCTCCACCGCCTGAGAAACGACGAACCACTTGTACGCCAAGTTTATCGACACCATCTTGATTGATTTCTTCGATGGTATTTTGGTTTTTCCCGATGATAATCGCATTTTCGTTAACATAAAATAACAAAATTGGTTCATCGAGTTTCTTTTCGTTTAATAAGAAATATTCGATGGCTAAGTTTGTCGTTGCATCGTAGATTTCTTGTCCATTACGTTGATTTTTTACATAATACATCTGAAAGTCTCCTCGCTTTTACTGATATCACTAGCGCTATCATACCATAACCCTCCCTCTCACACATAAGAAAGAAGCTTGATTTTACACTGTTTTTACTCCACTCCAACACGCAATTACCATATATGGTAATTGCAGCCTTTCAATAAGAAAAAACGCACTCTGTCCAGGATGCGCTTTGTATAATGTTAGTATGCCCACGCGATGAGTAAATAGATGAAGGTTGAACCAAACATATCTGCCAATGCGTGCATAAGAAAGAATGGTAATAAGTTTTTGACCACTTTCTTGTACATGAAGTAGTAGAACAATCCGTACACGACTCCGATAACGATTGCCCACAACATCCCTTGGTACGTATGAAATGAGAAACGAACCAGTGTTGAGAATGCTAAAGCCTTCCACTGATGTTCTTTCTTCACTGATGTCATTAATCCAAGGAAGAAAAACTCTTCGTAGAATCCATTTAACAGCCCATAAGCGATGGCCATTGGAGATAACGCTAAGAACTTATTGATGATTTCCTGTGGGTTCATGAACGGAACAAGCGCTGGGTCGAAGTAATTGTATTCGCCGCTCAGCGTTGTTACAACGTCGCCGAAGAGTCCGACAATCGTGAATAATAACGGTACCCAGATGAGTACGGACCAGTGAAAACGAACCTTCAACTGCTTGAAGTCGTAATGACGGATGACTAGGTACAAGAGTGCAATCGCTAGTAAAATCACCTGTAAGGTAAAGTTACTCGAATACGCTGCCCCGTCGCTATAGGACGTTGTCGTCTCGGTATACGGTTGGGCCACTTCCGTCATTGGTTGTAAACTCTGTAGAAATTGTTGCGTGGATCGGATGATAAACTCCCCGAACATGATAATCGTCACGATGAGGATGTCAACCCACTTTAAAGTTTTTAATGGTTCTTTGGGTCTGATTTTTGTTAAAACAGTCATGATTGTATCCCTCTTTTCCTTATTGTATCAAAACACAGTTCTATTTAAAGAAAATCGCTTCTTTCTTTTGGCGTCTTCCTTAATAAGAGAGTACTCCTTCAAACTAAAATGAACCTAAAACCAAAAATCTACAAAAAAAGTGACTCCCTTACAGAAGTCACTAACTAATTTTCTAAAAGAAGCGTCTCGGTATTTCGATGAACAAAATTACAAGAAGTCCATTAGAAATGCTGTGTAATAAAATTGCGTCAAACAAACTTCTTCTTCGTTCATACACAAGAAAAAGAACAATAGAGATTATAAGATAATCTAAAAACTGTATCCAATTATGGATATAATATGGGAAATGAAGAGCTGCAAATAGAATTGATACGATGGACATTCTAACAAAAGTATTCACTTTTCCTCGAAGCAAATTATTCAGAAATCCTCTAAAAAGAAATTCTTCGAGCAAAGGTGCAAAACAAACGAGTCCTAGTGCATCTAAAGCAAAAATAAATTTGTCTGTTGTTAGTGTTAGATTTGCTGTAAAGAAAAAATCAACTAGTTTTGATCGACCTGTCCCGTATGCCCATGAACTCCACAAATTATAAATCAAATAGCTTAAAAAGCTGACAGCAATATACGTTACAAACACAAAAATTAAATCCATCAGTTGAAACTTTCTTTTTACTGTTGGCTTAAATAATTTTGTGTGTACTTTGTACATACAAAATACCAAAATACCATTGCAAATAATCGTAACAATTAACTTCCACATATCCGCTTGCCGACCTAGATTCAACAAATTCTTTTTGAACACAAATTCAATTCCCCCGATTACGGCAATATACGCTACAAAAAAGAATAGAACCCAAAGCGGTTTTTTCAATCGAGCACCCATTTACTTCTACCTCACATATTTTTTCCTTATATTACCGTTTTATAGCAGACACTGTCAATATAAGGTTTCAAAAAAGCAGACTAGCATTTCGCTAGTCTGCTTCGTTCATTATTTCTGACGGATGGTAAATCCTTTGTCAGATTTCTTTTTGTTGTTACGGCGGCGAGAATCTTTCCCTTTATATCCGCGTGTGTATTCGTCTTCTAAGCCACGGCCACGACGGTCTTCTTTACGCTTGAAGCTTCCTTTTCCGTTACGTCCTCGGTTGTCTTTACGGTCGCTACGGTTGTAATTCCCACGGCTGTTGCCACGTTTGCGGCTAGGCAATGGACGTTCTGGCGTGATTTTAACTGGAATTTCAGTTGGGTCTTTAATCATGCTCTTCAGTAATAGAGCTGCCAATTCTTCTGGTTCGTACTCGTCTAATAAGTAAGATACCGCTTCTTTGAAACGTCTTGGTTCCACAGTTTTCATCATTTCGTCGATAGACTCGATGGCTGTTTTTGTTTGTCCTTCCAAGGCTTCTGTTTGCGTTGGTGGACGAAGGCTTGTCATACGTTTGCGTGTTAATTCTTCAATCACACGTAAGTAATCCATTTCGTTTGGTGTCACGAATGTTACAGACATTCCTTCTTGACCAGCACGGCCTGTACGTCCGATACGGTGTACGTAGCTTTCTGGGTCTTGTGGGATATCGTAGTTGTATACGTGCGTTACGCCTGAGATATCTAGTCCACGTGCCGCCACGTCTGTAGCGACTAAGATGTCTAAATGGTTGTTCTTGAAGTCACGAAGAACGCTCATACGTTTTTGCTGGCTTAAGTCCCCGTGGATTCCTTCTGCACGGTAGCCACGCATTTCAAGTCCGCGTGCTAATTCGTCTACACGGCGTTTTGTACGTCCAAATACGATGGTTAATTCAGGCGTTTGAACGTCTAATAAACGTGTCATAATGTCGAATTTCTCGTAGTCTTTACATTTTACGAAATATTGATCGATTAATGTCGCTGTCATCTCATTTGATTTGATACGAACATGTTCTGGATCTTTCATAAATTGAACACCGATACGTTTAATATCGTCTGGCATTGTCGCAGAGAATAAAAGCGTTTGGCGGTTTTCTGGAACTTGTTTGATAATCGATTCGATATCTTCCAAGAATCCCATGTTTAACATTTCATCCGCTTCGTCTAAGACAAGTGTTTCCACTGTCGCAAGCTTCAATGTACGGCGTGAAATGTGGTCTAAAAGACGACCTGGAGTTCCCACAACGATTTGTGGATTTTCTTTTAATTGGCGAATTTGACGGTTAATGTCCGCTCCACCGTAAACAGCTTGTACACGAATTTTTTTGTCGCGTCCGAGACGGAACAATTCTTCTTGTGTTTGAATCGCAAGTTCACGAGTTGGTGCGATGACAAGTCCTTGTACGCCTTTTTTACTTGGGTCGATTTTTTGAAGCATTGGCAAACCAAATGCGGCTGTTTTACCAGTCCCTGTTTGCGCTTGTCCAATCACATCTAAACCTGCTAAGGCCTTTGGAATGGTTTGTGCTTGAATGGGAGTTGCTTCCTCAAACCCCATTTTTTCGATAGATTCTAGTAAGGCAGAATCCAATCCTAATTCATTAAATTTCATATTTTCCTCCTTGGATACTTCGGTGAGAAGCACACGAGGGATTTCCCTTCATAACAAAAGTCTGGAGCTTTTCGTAAGAGCACCAGACTTCTACAATCGTTTAAATTTCAAACTATCTATTATAAATGTGTGTACATTTCTCAACTCAACGAATACTATAGCATGCATCCAGCGAGAATGCAAAGAATACAGACCGCCGACTCCTGCTTTTTATTCTTTAAAAATGCTTTTATAACAAGTTTTTGACTGAGTGCTGATCCCTTCAAATCCTTGCGGATTTTTTATAATGGCTGTAATGGGGCACCGGCTTGAGCCTTGGTCTCAAGCTCTTTCAAGATTCAAACGTACTCTAGAAAATAAATTTTCAAGAGTACGTAATTCACTTTGAATGCTATCCCCCATTACTACCATTATAAAATCCGCTAGATTCTTCGGAACCAGCGTCAATAAAATGAAATAGCATTTTCATAATAAAAAACGGGAGGAGGCGGGTGGGTTTGCTTCTCGTGGTGCGGTTGAGCAATGGGGATACTTTATAATAGATTGTTCTCCATGATGGGACGAAAAAAGCGAGGGACGCTTTGGCGTCTCTCGCTTTACTTTATATTTGTTATTCTGCTTTTAGGGCATCGACAACTGCTAGTAAGCCTGTGCCGTTGCTTGATTTAATAAGAACTTGGTCGCCTTCTTTGAGTTCAGCCTTCAAGGCAGCAATCAAGGCTTCTTTATCCATGTAATGGTGAAGGGCTGCTGAATCGAACTGGTCTTTCAACGCATCATAGAGTGCTTCCATTTCTTCGCCGTACAAGTACACAAGTGCGACTTCGCTTGGAGAAATGACTTCTGAGATGCTGGCGTGCAATTCTTTCGAATGTTCTCCTAGTTCGCGGATATCCCCAAGAACGAGGACGCGACGGCCTGCTGCTTCAACAGAAACGAATGATTTAATGACCGATTTCATCGCGATTGGGCTAGCGTTGTATGCATCATTTAGGATAGCTACTCCGTTTTGCCCTTTCACCCATTGCGTACGGTTCTTCGTCAATTCGAAGTTCGCTAAGGCTGACACGATGTCTGAAAGTGGAACGTCTAATGTGCGTGCAATTTCAATCGCTAAAAGCGCATTTGACACGTTGTACGCGCCAAGGACTGGTAAAGTGACCGCTACTGTTTCAGTTGGAGTCACTAATTCAAACGCTGTGTGGTCTGAATACAGTTCTATATTTTTGGCTGAGAGTTCTTTGCTTCTTTCGCCAACTGTAATGATTTTGAAGGTTGCTGGTTTTTCAGCTTGTGCAATCCCTGCTGTAATTAACTCTTCATGTGCTGGATAAATAAAGGTTCCATTTTCTTGTAGTCCAGAAAGGATTTCAAGTTTGGCTTTGGCAATGCCTTCCTTGCTTCCCAATTGTTCCATATGCGACTCACCGATGAGCGTAATCGCAACAACTTCTGGGCGTGCTAATTTTGATAAGAATTCGATT
>JAGZLX010000066.1 GCA_018364485.1 Granulicatella adiacens | reverse complement strand
GTTGTTCCGGCTGAATTATTAGACGACGAAACTCGTTACTTCATTAATCCAACTGGTAAATTCGTTATCGGTGGACCTGTTGGTGACTCAGGATTAACTGGACGTAAAATCATTGTTGATACGTACGGTGGTTATGCTCGTCACGGTGGTGGAGCTTTCTCTGGTAAAGACTCTACAAAAGTAGACCGTTCAGCAAGTTATGCAGCTCGTTACATTGCTAAAAATGTTGTAGCAGCCGGTCTTGCTGATAAATGTGAAATTCAATTAGCGTATGCCATTGGGGTAGCACAACCAGTTTCCATCGCTGTAGATACATTTGGAACAAACCATGTACCAGAAGAAAAAATTATCGAAGTGATTCGTAAAGAGTTCCGTTTAACTCCAAAAGGAATTATCGAAACATTAAACTTACGTAGACCAATCTACCAACAAACAGCCGCTTATGGACATTTCGGTAGAACAGATATTGAACTTCCATGGGAACAACTGAATAAAGTAGAAGAGTTAAAAGCTTATTTTGCTTAATATAATGAAGAAATCCAACCTCTAAAAAGAGGTTGGATTTTGTTTTTAGTAGAAAATTATCATATATGATAATTTTCTACTTTTTTTCTATGACATAACAAATTGGTGGACAGTTAATTTGATTGATGAATTGATATTTTAATACGGACCATTTCTTTTGCGGGAGAACTGAAATGAGTTCTTCTACAGAATTTTTTTCTTCGATTCCACCATCATGCCCATAGTAGGAAACGATAATGATTTTTCCTTTTTTCTCTAATCGATCTAGTAAAATTTGGATAGCTTCTATAGTGGAAGAGGGGGTCGTGATGATTTTTTTATCACTTCCTGGTAAATATCCAAGATTAAAAATCGCTAATCGAACCAAATCTTGATCACCTAAATAATTAGAAATTTGAGCGTGAGAGTCCAAAATACACGTTACTTTTTCTTCTAAGTCATGGTTTTGTAATAATTGTCTTGTTTGTAAAATAGCTTGCTCTTGAATATCAAAAGCTAGAATTTTTGATCCTTTTTCTATATGTTGTGCCATGAAAAGTGTATCATGTCCATTTCCTGCGGTTGCATCGATAAAAATCCCGTCTTCTAAATTTACAGAAAGAATCATTTCGTGACTAAATTGCTGTGCATTCTTCAAAATAAGCACCTCTTAACTAAAATTTTACATTTTGTTACATAATTTTTACGGATATTAAGAGTATACGACGATTCGCGTGTTCGTGCAACGTTCCCCTACACAAAAGAATTTATCCTACTATAATGAATAACGAATTAGTTTTTAGATGGAGGAAAAAAGGATGACAGAAACAAAACACGAAAGATATTTACGTTTAAAAAAGGAAAAACAAATGAAAGCTTTACAGGCTGCAAATAAAAACTTACAAAAGACAGTTGCAGTTGTTGGAGCGACTACAGTAGCGGGATTAGTACTTGCGCCAAAATCACATGCGTATACAGTACCTTCAAATCAAGTACAATCACCAGCGCAACAATTCTTAAATAAAATTATTCCTGCAGCTCAACAAGCTACAGAAGGAAAAGATGTATATACTTCAGTAATGATCGCACAGGCAGCGTTAGAATCTGCATGGGGAACTAGTGCGTTATCTGCTGAACCAAACCACAACTTATTTGGTGTGAAAGGGAACTACAACGGTCAATCTGTAAACATGTATACATTAGAAGATGCTGGAGCTCAAAAATACTATGGTATTTACGATAACTTCAGAAAATATCCTTCTTACAAAGAGTCTATGGATGACTATGTAGATAAAATCATCAACGGTATTAAAGGTGCACCATTGTTCTATTCAGGTGCTTGGAAGAGCCGTACAAACAGCTATCAAGATGCTACACGTTATTTAACAGGACGTTATGCAACAGATACTGCTTACTATGCAAAATTAAACCGTATCATCGAACAATACGGATTAACAAAATATGATAATGGGACTGCAACTGCGATTGCTGCTGGTATTGAAGAAAGAACTTCTTCTACTGGCGGACAATATACAGTTCAAGCAGGTGATACCTTATACGGTATCAGTCGTAAAGCGGGTGTAAGTGTAGACCAATTATTAACTGTGAATGGTTTATCAACTTCATCAGTGATTCGTCCTGGTCAATCATTATCTTTAGGCACACCAGCAAAACAAACAAATTCTACAGTAGCTACAACAGTAAGCACAAAATCAGTTTCAAATACTGCTAAAGCAACTGCAAATGGATACTACACAGTTAAAGCAGGGGATACATTATATGGAATTAGCCGTAAATTTGGTATGAGTTTATCTCAATTAGTTTCAGCAAATGGAATTTCTACTTCAAGTGTAATTCAACCAGGTCAAACTTTACGTGTTGTAGGTGGAGAATCTGCATCAACAGTCGTTAAAACAAATACTGCTTCAACTCGTACAAGCTCTGGTAACTACATTGTTCAACCAGGTGATACTTTATACAGTATTGCACGTCGTTCAGGTATGAGCTTAAACACATTATTAAGCATTAACGGATTATCACAATCATCAGTGATTTTCCCTGGACAAAGCTTAACAGTTGGTCAATCAGATGGACGTACTGTATCTGCAGGATACACACCATCTAAAACAACAGCGACTTCAACATCAACTTCTGGAACATATACAGTTCAAGCAGGTGATACTTTATACAGTATCGCTCGTCGTTCAGGCATGAGCTTAAATACTTTATTAAGCATCAATGGATTATCACAATCTTCAGTAATCCGTCCTGGTCAAACATTATCTGTTTCAGGAAGTGCTAGCCAAACAACTGCTACACAAGTAAGCTACCAATCATCTGGATCAACTACTGGTAACGGTACTTACACAGTTAAAGCAGGAGATACTTTATACCGTATTGCTTATAACCACGGTATTTCATTAACAAGCTTGTTATCAATCAACGGCTTATCAGAAACAAGCACAATCCGTCCTGGTCAACAATTAGTTGTATCTGGAGCAGCAAAAACAACTGCTTCAACAACTAAAGCGACAACAGTAAGCTATTCAACAGGTGCATCAACTCACACTGTTCAAGCTGGTGATACTTTATTCCGTATCGCTAAGAATAACGGATTAACATTATCTGAATTAAAAGCTTTAAATGGCTTAACTTCAAACAACATCCGTGTTGGTCAAGTGTTGAAAGTTTCAAAATAATCTGCTAGAATAAGACTCACAAAAGCAGATAGAGGAATAGTAAGTTTCTTTGATAGACGTAGAGAGTGCATGGCTGGTGAAAATGCATCATTTCAATAAACTGAACTCGCCTTTTAGCTGAACTCTGAACTAATAGTAAGAGTTTCCGCCTCGCCAGCGTTACAGGTAAGATGAGTAAAATAATTAGGTGGTAACACGTATTGCGTCCTATCTGTCATTGACAGGTGGGGCGTTTTTTATTTTGAAAGGAGTGAATCAGATGACATTTAATCATCTAGAAATCGAGCCTAAATGGCAAAAATATTGGAAAGAACATCATACGTTCAAAACAACAGAAGATCCTTCTAAGAAAAACTTCTACGCGTTAGATATGTTCCCTTATCCTTCAGGACAAGGACTTCACGTAGGACACCCAGAAGGTTATACAGCAACAGATGCCATTTCTCGTATGAAACGTGCACAAGGATACAATGTACTTCACCCAATGGGATGGGATGCATTTGGACTCCCTGCAGAACAATACGCTCTTGATACAGGAAATGACCCAGCAGAATTCACAAAAGTAAACGTTGCGAACTTCAAACGTCAAATTAATGAATTAGGGTTCAGCTATGACTGGGACCGCGAAATTAATACAACGGATCCAGAATACTATAAATGGACTCAATGGATTTTCACTAAACTAGTGGAAATGGGACTTGCATATGAAGCTGAAATTCCAGTGAACTGGTGCCCAGCTCTTGGAACAGTACTTGCCAACGAAGAAGTTATTGATGGTAAGAGTGAACGTGGAGGACATCCTGTTTACCGTAAACCAATGAAACAATGGATGTTGAAAATCACAGCTTATGCGGATCGTCTATTAGAAGATTTGGATGAGTTGGATTGGCCAGAAAGCATTAAAGATATGCAACGTAACTGGATTGGTCGTTCAGAAGGGGCGCAAGTTCGTTTCAACGTTAAAGGAACAGATGAAAGCTTCGAAGTCTTCACAACACGTCCGGATACATTATTTGGAGCGACTTACAATGTATTAGCGCCAGAACATGAATTAGTTCAAAAGATTGTCACTCCTGAACAAAAAGAAGCAGTAGATGCTTATATTGCTGCTGTTTCAACAAAATCAGACTTAGAACGTACAGAACTTTCTAAAGAAAAAACTGGGGTATTCACTGGAGCATATGCGATTAACCCAGTGAACGGAAAAGAAATTCCAATCTGGATTGCAGACTATGTTTTAAGCACTTATGGTACAGGTGCAATTATGGCTGTTCCAGCTCATGACGAACGCGACTACGAATTTGCTAAAGTATTTGGATTAGACATTATTCCAGTCATCGAAGGAGGAAACGTCGAAGAAGAAGCATACACTGGTGATGGTGTGCATATTCATTCAGACTTCCTAGATGGATTGAATAAAGCTGACGCGATTGCAAAAATGAATGAATGGCTAGAAGAACACGGCGTAGGAGCAGCTAAAGTAAGCTATCGTCTACGCGACTGGTTGTTCTCACGCCAACGTTATTGGGGTGAACCAATTCCAGTTATCCATTGGGAAGACGGTACTATGACAACTGTTCCTGAATCAGAATTGCCATTAGTATTACCAAAAACAGATAAAATTCGTCCTAGTGGTACTGGTGAATCTCCACTTGCTGCAATTGAAGACTGGCTTTATGTCACAGACCCTGTAACAGGTAAGAAAGGTCGTCGTGAAACAAATACAATGCCACAATGGGCAGGAAGCTCATGGTACTTTGTACGTTATATTGATCCACATAACAAAGAAAGACTTGCAGATCCTGAAAAAGTAAAACAATGGTTACCAGTTGATTTATATATTGGTGGTGCAGAGCATGCCGTTCTTCACTTACTATATGCTCGTTTCTGGTATAAAGTGTTATACGACTTAGGCGTTGTTCCTAACAAAGAACCATTCCAAAAATTATTTAACCAAGGAATGATTCTAGGTGAAGGTAACGAGAAAATGTCTAAATCAAAAGGGAATGTAGTAAACCCTGACGATGTTGTTCGCGAATATGGTGCAGATACATTACGTGTCTATGAAATGTTCATGGGACCACTTGACGCATCGATTGCTTGGAGTGAAAAAGGACTTGAAGGTAGCCGTAAGTTCCTAGACCGCTTCTGGAGATTGATGATTGATGATAATGGTAAAATGCGTGACCGTATCACAAAACTAAACGATGGTAAATTGGATAAAGTGTACCATCAAACAGTGAAGAAAGTGACCGAAGACTACGAAGAGTTGCATTTCAACACTGCAATCTCTCAAATGATGATTTTCGTAAACGAAGCATATAAAGCAGATGCTTTACCATTCGAATATATGAAAGGCCTTGTGCAATTGATTGCGCCATTAGCACCACATATGGCTGAAGAAATCTGGAGTAAATTCGGATTCACAGAATCAATTAGCTACGAACCATGGCCAACTTACGATGAATCTAAATTAGTGGAAGACGAAGTTGAAGTGATTTTCCAAGTCAATGGAAAAATTAAAGCACGCGTAATGGTTCCAACAAATGCAGACGCTGCAGCTCTTGAAGCACTTGCCAAAGAGCATGATTCAGTGAAATCTGCCATCGAAGGAAAAACAATCCGTAAAGTGATTGCTGTTCCAGGACGTTTAGTAAACATCGTTGCGAACTAATGGGATTTGAAAGGATAGTAGAATGATTTATTTTGATAATGCAGCAACAACGAAAATTTATGATGATGCATTAACGAGCTATGTTCAAGTTAGCCAAAAGTTCTTCGGAAATCCATCGAGCTTACACCAATTAGGAGTAGATGCATACCAAGTGTTGACAAAAGCTAGAACTCAAGTAGCTAGTTTATTATCAGTTCAACCTGAGGAGATTTTCTTCACCTCAGGCGGAACTGAATCGAATAACTGGGCGATAAAAGGAACAGCTCTAGAAAAATCTGTATTTGGGAAACATATCATCACAACAAAGATTGAGCATCCGTCTGTCCTTCAAACGTGTAAGCAATTAGAACGCTTCGGGTTTGAAGTGACGTACTTAGATGTCGATTCTAAAGGGATTGTAAGTGTAGACCAATTAAAAGAGAGCCTTCGTAAAGATACGATTCTAGTAAGTGTGATGGCTGTCAATAATGAAGTCGGTGCAGTTCAACCAATTGCGGAGATTGCTAAAGTACTAGAAGAATATCCATCGATTCATTTTCATGTGGACTGTGTGCAAGCAGTAGAACGCGCAAGCCAGTTATTATCTATTGGGCGTATTGACTTATTGAGCCTTTCTGCGCATAAATTCCATGGACCACGAGGCGTTGGGATTATGTATAAGAAATTTGGACGTAAGATTCAAGCGCTCTTAACAGGTGGCGGACAAGAAAAAGGGGAACGTAGTACAACGGAAAACCTTCCAGGAATTGTAGCTACAACAAAAGCTCTGCGAATGGCTTTAGAAGAAGAGTCAGTTACGGGAGAACTTCGTAGTCAATTATGGAAAGAGTTAGCAACAAAACCTGAAATTCGCATCTTCTCGCCTGAAGATGGAGCGTCTCATGTATTATGCTTTGCCATTAAAGGCGTTCGTGGAGAGGTCGTTGTTCATGCTTTTGAAAATCACGGCATTTATATTTCTACGACTTCAGCTTGTTCAAGTAAAAAAGCAGATTCATCTAGTACGCTTTACGCGATGGATGTGCCAACTGAATGGGCGACAGGAGCTGTTCGTGTAAGCTTCTCAAACGACAATACAAAAGAAGAAGTAGAACAGTTTATCAAGGTTCTGCATCAGTTAATGAAACAATTTTCGTTTTTAAAATAAAAGGAGGAAATCGTTGAAAACTAGAATTTTGATTCGCTATGGTGAACTTTCTACAAAGGGTAGAAACAAAAAAATGTTCACTCAAAAATTAGCGTCAAATATAAAAAAAGCCTTAGTAGACTTTCCTCAGGTAAAGGTGATTCCTGATTATGACTTTATGTATTTAGATTTACATGAAGCACCTGAAGAAGCAGTCATCGAAAAGGTAAAACCAATTTTTGGGATTCAATCTATTTCGCCAGTATATATTGTTGAAAAAGATATGGAAGTGGCTAAAAAAGTTGTTCTCGACTTATTAAGCCAAGAAGACCTTGAAGGAAAAACATTTAAGATTATGACAAGACGCTCGGATCATACATTCGAGATGGATACGAATCAAATCAACTTGTTTTTAGGGGATGCTGTTCTAGAAGCTTTTCCAGACATCAAGGTTCAATTAAAACAACCAGATATTACGGTACGTATTGATGTGCGCCGTGAACACTTAATGGTGAGTCTGAAGACAATCCAAGGAGCAGGGGGACTTCCTGTTGGTACAAGTGGTCGTGTGATGCTGATGCTATCTGGTGGGATTGATTCACCAGTAGCCGGATATCTTGCGATGAAACGTGGAATGGAAATTCAATGCGTGCACTTTGCAAGCCCACCGTATACGAGTCCACAAGCACTAGAGAAAACAAAACTCTTAGCAGCTAAAATTGCTCGTTTTGGAGGAAGTATTCAATTCTTAACGGTACCATTTTCAAGAATTCAAGAGGAAATCAAGAAGAGTGTGCCGGAAGCGTATTTAATGACAATTATGCGTCGTTTCATGCTTCGTATTACGGATCAACTTAGAGAAAATGCACGTGCTCTTGCGATTGCCAATGGGGAATCAGTGGGGCAAGTGGCTTCTCAAACATTAGATAGCATGGTTGCGATTAATGATGTCACAAATACACCAATTATTCGTCCAGTAGCTACAATGGATAAACTCGATATTATTAAAGTTGCTGAAGAAATTGATACTTTCGAGTTATCGATTCAACCGTTTGAGGATTGTTGTACGGTGTTTGCGCCGCCAAGTCCTAAGACAAAACCGAAACTGGAGAAGGCTCGCCAATATGAAGCACGTCTTGATGTGGAAGGGTTAATTAAAGAGGCTGTAGAGGGGACAGTGATTGAAGAAATTACTGCAAACTATACAACTCCAGTAGAAACAGCAAGTCAAGAGATTGACGATTTATTTTAAGATAAAAAGAAGCGATGCTATTCCGTTTGGCACTGACCCCCGTAAATGAGAATTAAATAAAAACACCTCCAAGTTGGATTTGGTACAATATTATCAAATGCTCATGGAGGTGTCTTTTTATGGTTAAAAAACGTGTGGCCTATTCTGTCGATACAAAGAATAAAGCCGTAGAAATGAAATTACAGGGATATACTACAAAGCAAGTAATGCAGGAGTTAAACATAAAAAATGAAACTCAAGTAGAAACATGGTTTAGATGGTATAAAAATGGAGAAACACATCGTTTCCACCAAC
>JAGZLX010000065.1 GCA_018364485.1 Granulicatella adiacens | reverse complement strand
AGTCGCTTCTTTTTCTAAAGCGGCTTTCTTAGCTGTAGTTCCATAGTAATTAGCCGTGAAAGCTTTCTTTTCTTTCTTGAATTGTCCTTCAAGAGTCCAGTATTCTTCTGGAACGAATGCTTTAATTTCGTTCTCGCGATCAATGATTAATTTCACAGCGATACTTTGAACACGCCCTGCACTAAGTCCCTTTTTCACTTTTTTCCATAAAATAGGAGATAAAGTATAACCCACAAGACGGTCTAAAATACGACGTGCTTGTTGCGCGTCCACTAAGTCCATATCAATCTTTCTAGGATTCTTGAACGCTTCTTTAATTGCATCTTTTGTAATCTCATTAAATTCCACACGAATAGGTGCGTTTAAATCAAGTCCTAATAAATGAGCTAAATGCCAAGAAATAGCTTCTCCTTCTCTATCCGGGTCACTCGCGAGATAGACAGCATCTGCTTTTGCTGCTTCTTTTTTAAGTGATTTGATTAAATCTCCTTTCCCACGAATTGAAATATAATGAGGTTCATAATTATGTTCAATATCTACGCCCATTTTGCTTTTAGGCAAATCACGTAAGTGCCCTTTACTAGCAACTACTTTAAAGTTCTTCCCTAAATAGCGTTCAATGGTTTTAGCTTTTGTAGGAGACTCTACAATTACTAGATTTTGCTTCACCATTAAATGGCTCCTTCCCTAATCCACTCTATCTAACAGTTCTCTCAAGCTAAGAAAGCCCGAGAATAGTGAGATTGCTTAAATTATCTTTTGTCATCATATCTAAACACATTCTTTTTGTCAAGGCAACAAAATAATCTCTTAAACTGTTAGATTGTATTTTTAAGGAAAATATTTCAGATTTTTAGAAATGGTATCGCCGTTTTTAACAAGACACGCTCCTGCTTCAATCAAGCTATTGGTTCCCTTTGAATGGGGCGAAAATATGTTTCCCGGAACGGCAAAAACTTCTCTATTTTCACTCAATGCTAAGTTTGCGGTTATGAGGCTTCCACTTTTCTCATTCGCTTCGATCACACATACTCCATGACTTAGTCCAGCGATGATGCGATTACGGTATGGAAAATGGAATTTTAAAGGTCGACTCTCTAGTGGATATTCAGAAAGGAGTAATCCTCTTTTCGCAATCATGTCATAAAGATTCGCATTTTCAGGTGGATAAAAGACATCTAATCCACTTCCAATAACTGCAATAGTATTCCCGTTAGTCTTGAGGGTTTCTTCATGAGCTAATGTATCCACACCTCGAGCTAATCCACTGACAACTACAATACCATCATTAACGATGGGTGGGATTAACTCATGAATACATTCTTTAGCATATTTAGAATGATCTCTTGATCCCACAATAGCTACTGCTCTCTGATTAATGAGTGATAAGTTTCCTCTATAAAATAATACAATAGGAGGTAAATAAATTTCTTTTAATCGTTGGGGATAACCACCGTCCAAAACGGTCAATACCTTCACTCTTTTTTCCTGTAGTCTCTTGATTTCAACATCCCAATCCATTGATTCTATCCACTGACTCGTTTCTTCTGGCAGTGCGTATTTTAAATCCCCTAGAACAAAAGTGTCGTTTAAGGAGACATCTTCATTCAACCGTTCATAGAGCTCAAAGAATCGTTTGCTCGTCAGCGTATCGCTCATCGCAACAGCAATCAGTAATCTACGTTTTGTCCAAATCATAAAAAAACTCCTTCTCGAAATAGTCTTTCAATACTATTTACGAGAAAGAGATCTGTTTTGGATTTTATTGATAATCTTTCACTGGAGCAAATGTCATGCGGTGAATTGGTGTTGGTCCTAATTTTGCAAGACCTTCAAGATGCGCTTTCGTACCATAGCCAGCATTTTGAGCAAAACCGTAACCTGGATACAGTTGTTCGTAATCCTTCATCATTTGGTCACGAACCTCTTTTGCAACGATACTTGCTGCAGCAATAGAGATGCTTTTAGCGTCCCCTTTAATAATACCTTCTTCAGGAATACCAGTATCCAGTTTCATTGCATCAATCAATAAGTAGTCTGGCTTTTCTGGCAATAATTCAATCGCTCTCTTCATAGCCACTTTACTTGCTTCGTATATATTAATCTTATCAATGGTAAACGCATCTACAATACCGATACCAATTGCGATGGCTTGTTCTTTAATGATTTCAAAAATTTCAGCACGCTTCTTAGCACTTAATTTCTTCGAATCATCCAGACAGATATCTTCCATTCCTTCAGGTAGAATCACGGCAGCTGCTACGACTGGACCAGCAAGTGGACCGCGACCCACTTCATCGATTCCAGCAATCATTTTGTAGCCTTTTTGTTTAGCTGCACGTTCAAAGCTTTGCATTTCCTCAAAGTGAGCAGCACGTACTGCTTTTTTAGCGTACTGACGTTCGAATTTGGCAATTAAATCTTGAACTCCTTTACGCTCGTCACTTCGAAGTTCTGTTAAACGCTCATCCGACAACGTTTGAATTTCTTCAAGAATCAATTTAATTTCTTTGATGGAACGTTTTTCCATTATGCTTCCCCCGTTAACGATACAGGCGCTTGGTCTAATGTATAACGACCAAGTTTCCCTGAACGAATATCAAACACGATTCGTTCACTTGCCTTTTCATAATCTTCTTTAAAGCCTAAGTTCTTTGTAATTAACATTAATAAATCTACATTTGAGAGTTCTAAATCATCATCCGTTAATCGATAAGCTTTCTTTAAATACTCTGGATAATCCAATTTAAACTGACTAAGAGCAAATAATGCGATATCATCCATATGAAGGAGCGCATCTTTAATAGCTCCCGTTAACGCTAGCTTATTTCCAACTTCTTCACTTTCAAACTTCGGCCATAGAATTCCTGGTGTATCTAATAACTCAAAATCATTTCCGATTTTCAACCAACGTTGTCCCTTTGTAACCCCTGGACGGTTAGCTGTTTCTGCTTGATTTTTATTAATCATACGGTTAATAAAGGTTGATTTCCCAACGTTTGGAATTCCAAGAACCATTAAACGAATCGGTCTAGGACGGATCCCTTTTTCTAGATTCTTTTCAAAGACTGGTGCCATTAATTCTTTAATCGCAGCCTTTACTTGCTTAATCCCTTTTCCGTCTTTAGCTTCAGTTGTAAGAACTTTAATTCCTTGGCTAGTAAAATAATCATTCCAACGTTTTGTTTGAGATGGATCTGCCAAATCTACTTTGTTTAATAAAATTAACTGTTTCTTTTGCCCTTTAATTTCTTCGATAATAGGATTGCGACTTGATTCTGGAATACGAGCATCCACCATTTCAATCACAACATCGACTAGTTTTAATTTTTCTGTTGCTTCCCGGCGCGCTTTGGCCATATGCCCAGGGAACCATTGGATTGTTGCCATAAATTTCGAATCCTTTCTATTTGGTCTTTAATAAATCATTCATATAGAACCATCAAACATTATACCATGTTTTCATTCTTTTTTCCGTTCTCTTCCTCATCCCTATAACGAAAAATCTCAGTACAACAACAATTCCTTGTCATTGCACTGAGATTTCATTTATATGCAAAAATTTTAGTCGATTACTTCGTAAATACTTTCTGTATTCCAACGAACTTTTGGTTTAATCTCTTCGTCTCTATAACCAAAAGCACACATAACAGATACTCCAAATTCTGATGTATCCAGAACGCCTTTTTCTTCTAAATAAGCTTCTACTTTATCTTTATCGAATCCTTCGATTGGACATGAATCTATCCCCATTAGAACTGCCGCATTCATCATATTTGTCATTTGGATATACGTTTGTTTACTTGCCCAGTCAAAGAGTGAACGTTCATCGTTAAGCTTGGCATCACTTTCTTGGAAACTCTTAATACGATGCGCATAAGCAGAATCGGGATCATAACTTCTATGTCTTACTTCTTGCATTAATTTTTCGATATAAGGAGTTTCATAGTTTACACCTTTACGAGCTAGATAAATCACAAAATGACTAGCACCATCAAGCATTGAAACAGCGCCCCAAGCCATTGATTTTAAATCTTGCTTCATTTCTTTGTTATTTAATAAAAGCATCTTCCAAGGTTCAAAGCCAAGCGAAGAAGGAGCTAATCTACCAACTTCTACAAGTGCTGCCCAATCTTCATCAGAAATGCGACGTGCAGGGTCAAATTTTTTAGTAGCATAACGTTGATGTTGTAATGCAACGACTTCTTCTCTATTCATCATATAAATCTCCTTAAGTGTAAAATTTACAAACAATATATGTCATTAGTTTAACAATTTAGAAATGGAATGGCAATACACCAAAGTTAAATAAAAAAGAGACTGAATTTCTCCAGTCTCACCATTATTGTGGATTATTTTCTGACGACTTAAACTTCACTTTCTTAATCTTAAAGTCAATATGTCGTTCTCTAATCGTTGCTTCAATATCATCAATTGAGATTTGTTTATCATTTTCAATCTGAATATTAATTTCATATTTGCCGCCGATATCTTTTACATCAACATTCGCGATTTGGTATTGTTTTAAATCGCAATATTGATAAATATCATGAACAAGTGAGATGTCTCCTACTGTTCCGTTAATACTTGCTTGATAAATTTGGTGTTGTTTTGTAAAGTCGTGCGTTAACCACTGAATCAACATGACGAAAATACTACATACAAGGCCAAAGAACCATAATCCTCCACCAATCGCCATACCGATACCGGAAGTCGCCCAAATACCAGCAGCCGTTGTTAGTCCACTGATTTTCTTGTCACGCATGAAGATAATTCCCCCACCTATGAAGGAAATACCACTAACGATTTGTGCTGCGACACGTGTTGAATCAAAGTCATGAGTATCAAGAAACGCTTCTTTGGAAATAATCATCATCAAGGCGGAAGTTAAACAAACAATAACGTGGGTTTTAACACCGGCTTGTTTATTTCTGGCTTTTCGTTCGTATCCAATTAACAGTCCGCAAACACATGCGAGGATAATCGATGTAAAATGTCTAAGTTCTAACATCGCGTCAAATGAACGCACAAAAATTTGATCCATACTCTTCCTCCTTTAAAAATGTACCTTCCTATTTTACGCATATTTCGATAGAAAGTCAACAATAATGAAATCGTTTTCTAACCATAGTTATTCTACATGCAAAAGAAAAAGAGACAGAAATCTGCCTCTTTACTCTCTATTGATATAAATATGAATAGTCTTTTAATCCGCCAATACGGTTAAGCGGCCATACTGTAAATACGGCTTTTCCTTCAATGGCAGACTTATCAATAAATCCGATCATTCGACTATCTTTTGAAACGCCTCGATTGTCTCCCATTACAAAGTATTTTCCTTCAGGAACCTTGTCCTCTCCAGTTAACTCTTTCAATGTGAAATCATCGATGAAGACTGTCTTCTTATCATTATTTGTGTTAATAAATGGTTGCTCCACTTCTTTTCCGTTAATATATAGAACACCATTTTTCACTTCAACCGTATCACCAGGCATTCCGATGACACGTTTGATATATTCTTTATCTTCGTCTGGAGCTTGCAATACAACCACGTCAAAACGGTTAATACCACCAAGTTTAGACATAATCATATGATCTCCATTATGAAGCGTTGGGTACATCGATTGCCCACTGACTGTAAACGGACGACCCACAAAGAAGTAGAGAATCGCCATAATGACACTTGCAACGGCAATAGACCAAATCCAGCTAAGAATTTCTTCTAAAATCGGATGTTTTTTCTTAGGTTCATCCCCTTTATTCTTACGAGAGTTCATTCTCTCTTCAATAGAAGACAGGGTCGAATTTTCCACTTGGTTTTCTTCGTACATTCCCATCCTCCTTTATTATTGTAAAGCCTTCACAGCAGCTTTATATTGAGTATCGTTTGCTTTTAGCGCATCACGGATTGCACTCATTAATGCTGTACCAGTTTTTTCATCTACTTCGCCAGTTTCTGATAATCCTTTTGATTTTTGGAATTCTTTTACAGCTTCAGTTGTTTTACTATCGAAGTATCCATCTGCTGTAACGTCATATCCTAATCCTTTTAGAATTTTTTCGATTGTTTTTACATTGTCAGAAACGGCGCCTTCTTTAACAACTTCACGTGTGTCAATAATTGTGATGTTGTAATAATCTGGCATTGAAACTTCTTCAGTTGGTTCGATACCTGTTTTATGAATCCATGTTTTGTTTGGTGTTAACCATTTTGCTATCGTGTATTTCAATTCAGCGTTATCGCCAACTTCAATTACTGACTGAACGGTTCCTTTACCATAAGTCTTCGTACCGATTAATTTTGCATCTGCAGACTCTTTCAAGGCTGCGGCTAAAATTTCAGAAGCAGAAGCACTACCTTCATTTACAAGTAATACGTATGGTTCAGTAATCTTGAACGTACCATAGTCTTTAGAAGCTTTATAAGACTTAATTTGTCCATCACGATTTTCAACATTAAGAATTGTTTTTCCTTCATCTAAAAACATATTCGCAATCATAATCGCTTGATCTAATAAACCACCAGGATTATAACGCACGTCGAAGATAAATTTCTTAACGCCTTTTTCACGTAAATCTGTTACGGCTTTTTCAACTTCTTTCGCTGTGTTTTTAGCAAATGAGTTGATTTGAACATGACCGATTGTCGAATCTGTTGAATCCACAGTTCCTTTAACCGTTTCAATGGCAATTTTAGCTCGAGTAATCTTCACTTCTAGCTCTTGTGTGCCACGTTGGATTGTTAAGGTTACATCTGTTCCGACTTCACCGCGAACTTTAGATACAACATAAGAAATACTTTTACCTTCCATGTCTTCGCCATCAACTTTTAAAATAACGTCATTTTCTTGAAGGCCAATCTTTTGAGATGGAGTTCCTTCACGTGTGTTACTAATGATGACACGGTTATTTTCAGAACGTAATTCCGCACCGATTCCTCCAAATGAACCTGTCATTGTTTCATCGATAGCAGCAGTTTCATCGTTCACTAAATAGTTCGTATATGGATCTCCTGTAGCCTCTGCCATTCCTTTTAAGGCTCCGTTTATAAGATCATCTTTATTAATGTTTTTATCAACATAACCATTCACAAGTGTGTCATATACAAGTTCTAGTTTTTTTAAATCTTCATTTGTAAGATCACCACTTGGTGCAACAGAATCACTATTTGAATCATTTTTTGCCTCAGATTGAGCAACTTGATTTTGTGAAGTTCGAGCAGCATAGCTCGTTCCAAAATAAGTAAATACTCCCGTTAATAATACTGCTAAAAATAATATCCAAACGGAAACTTTTTTTGACTCAAGACCGTTTTGAACAGCACCTTGAGGTTTTGGATTATTTCCCATTCGGGTTCCTTCTTTCTACTTCAAAATTTATGCACGTACAGTTTCCAACGCGATTTCCATCATATCATTAAATGTTTGTTCACGTTCTTGTGCAGTCGTTTCTTCACCTGTTAATAGGTGGTCACTAATTGTAAGAATTGCTAATGCTTCTTTTTTGTGTTGAGCCGCTAAAGCATATAATCCTGCAGCTTCCATTTCCACACAAAGCATTCCGTAATCCATTAATTTCTTCTTGTCTAATTCAGCGTTATAGAAACGGTCAGAAGACAATACATTCCCTACGTGAACGCCAACACCACGGTCTTTTGCTAAATGATACGCTTTATCTAATAAGTTAAAGCTTGCGATTGGAGCAAAAGTTACTTGGTTTTGGAAAATGTTGTTGAAAATTGATGAATCTGTTGTAGCTCCTTGTGCTAAAACGATATCACGAACTTTAACATCTTCTTGCATACCGCCGGCAGAACCGATACGGATGATGCGTTCTGCGCCAAACTCAGTGAACAGTTCGTTCGCATAAATCATAATAGATGGAATCCCCATCCCACTACCTTGAACAGATACACGTTGACCTTTATACAAACCAGTGTAACCAAACATGTTACGGACTGCATTGTATTGTTCTACTTCTGTTAAATAATGTTCAGCAATAAATTTTGCACGCAATGGATCTCCTGGCATTAAAACTGATTCAGCAACTTGGCCTTTTGTAGCATTAATATGAACACTCATTTTTTATTCTCCTTTTATGGGAAACCCCGTTATTGATATATTTACTATTCTACTATAAAAGTACAACTATGAAAACTTAAAAAGGTTTACTTAATGGTTACAATAGCTTTTGTTTGAATAAATTTAAAAAATCTTTAATACTCTATTTTCAGATTTTTCTGAAAATAACACTTCATTTAACCTTTACTAAGATTATCTGAACGGTGCGTCTTTTAACTATAAAATACGCAGATTTAACAAATCTATACCTAAAATTCACAATATTATTTAGACTATTTTAAACTTCTTGTTTTTGCTTAAGTGTTTACCCACTACAAAATATAAATCCAGAAACAATAAAAATATTAGTAATTAACCATATAAATTCTATTTAATCACCATAAGTTTTTTCCCATTTTTTCATTTCTTCAACGATACTTCTTAGAGCTATACCTTTGTTTGTCATTTTATATTCAACCTGTGGAGGTGATGTCGGTAAAACTTTTCTTGATAAAATACCTTCTTGCTCAAAATCATGTAATCGTTGAGCTAATATTCTGGGATTAATGCCCTCCACACTACGCAAAAGAGTACCATAATGAATATTA
>JAGZLX010000064.1 GCA_018364485.1 Granulicatella adiacens | reverse complement strand
ATGGGAAAATTCCATTGCATAAAGATCGTGAAGCGGTTCGTGCATTCTTCTTAGAACACGTAAACCCAAATACAGTTTTCTTCTATACATTAGATGAAAAACTGGATTACTTAATTGAACACGATTATTTAGAAGCAGAATTTTTAGGGAAATATAATCGTAAATTCGTTAAGAAATTAATGAAAGAAACGTACAAGAAAAAATTCCGTTTCCGTTCATTCATGTCTGCATTTAAGTTCTACAAACAATATGCAATGAAAACAAACGATGGTCAACGTTACTTAGAACGTTTTGAAGATCGTATTGTATTTAACGCTCTTTTCTTAGCAGATGGCGATGAGCAATTAGCACATGATTTAGCGGAAGAAATGATTACACAACGCTATCAACCAGCAACACCAACATTCTTGAATGCCGGAAGAAAACGTCGTGGGGAACTCGTTTCTTGCTTCTTAATTCAAACAACAGACGACATGAATAGTATCGGTCGTACAATCAACTCTGCTCTTCAATTATCAAGAATTGGGGGAGGAGTAGGGGTTAGCTTGTCAAACGTTCGTGCAGCAGGTGACCCAATCAAGAAAATTGAGAATGCATCAAGCGGTGTCGTTCCAATTATGAAATTATTAGAAGATAGTTTCAGCTACTCAAACCAATTAGGTCAACGTAACGGTGCCGGTGCGGTTTACTTAAACGTATTCCACCCAGATATCGTATCGTTCTTATCTACGAAAAAAGAAAATGCGGATGAAAAAGTGCGTGTGAAGACATTATCACTAGGTCTTGTTGTTCCAGATAAATTCTATGAATTAATCAAAAATGACGACATTATGTACTTATTCAGCCCATACGATGTGGAACGTATTTACGGTGTGCCATTCTCATATGTGGACATCACTAAAGAATATGAAAACATGGTAAACAATCCTGAAATCCGTAAATCTAAATTACGTGCGCGTGATTTAGAAAACGAAATTAGTAAATTACAACAAGAATCTGGATATCCATATGTGGTGAACATCGATACAGCAAACCGTGTAAACCCAATCGATGGAAAGATTATTATGAGTAATTTATGTTCTGAAATCCTACAAGTTCAAGAGCCTTCAGTCATTAACAATGCTCAAGAATATGAACACTTAGGAACAGATATTAGCTGTAACTTGGGTTCAACAAACATCGTGAACTTAATGAAATCTCCTGACTTCGAACGCTCTGTAGATGTAGCTGTTCGTGCGTTAACGTTTGTAACAGACCACTCAAGTATCGATGCTGTTCCAACTGTTAAAAATGGTAATAACAAAGCGCACACTATCGGTCTAGGAGCGATGGGATTACACACATTCTTTGCATTAAATCAAATGGAATATGGCTCACCTGAGTCTATCGAAGCAACTGATTTATACTTCAGAATGTTGAACTTCTACACTTTGAAAGCAAGTAACAAGATTGCTAAAGAACGTGGTAAATCATTCGTTGGGTTCGAACGTTCTAAATACGCAACAGGTGAATACTTCGATAGCTACATTGCTGAAGAGGTACAAATTCAATCTGAAAAGGTGAAGAAAATCTTTGCGAAACTTCCAATCCCAACTGTAGAAGATTGGAAACAATTAAAAGAAGACGTGATGAGCGGTGGATTATATCACCAAAACCGTTTAGCAATTGCGCCAACAGGTTCAATCAGCTACGTAAACGAAACAAGTGCTTCATTACACCCAATCACTCGTTTAATTGAAGAACGTCAAGAGAAGAAGACTGGTAAGACTTATTACCCAGCTCCATTCTTATCAAATGACACTTTACCATTCTACAAATCAGCGTACGATATCGATATGCGTAAAGTAATCGATGTATACGCAGCGGCTCAAAAACATATCGACCAAGGAATGAGCTTGACATTATTCATGCGTTCAGAACTTCCTGAAGGATTATACGAATGGAAAGAAGGACGTACAAACAAGATGACAACACGTGACTTAAACATTTTGCGTCACTATGCGTGGAATAAAGGCATCAAGTCAATCTACTATGTACGTACATTTACAGAAAACAACGATGAAATCGGAAGTAATGCTTGCGAAAGCTGCAGCATTTAATGGGAATACGAAAGAAAGGACAAAAGCTCATGAGTACAAAACGATATTTTAATGAGATTCTTTCTCAAAATTCTACGCAACCCGTAGAGTACTATAAAGCGATTGACTGGAACCAAGTTGAAGACATGATCGATAAATTAACTTGGGAAAAACTAACAGAGCAATTCTGGTTAGATACACGTATTCCAGTATCAAACGACTTGGACGACTGGAGAACATTATCTCCAGAAGAAAAAGATGTAGTAGGGAAAGTATTCGGTGGATTAACATTATTAGATACACTTCAATCAGAAGAAGGTGCAAGCTTAATGAAAGATTATGTGCGCACTCAACACGAAGAAGCAGTATGGAATAATATTCAATTCATGGAATCAGTTCACGCGAAAAGTTACTCAACAATCTTCAGTACATTGCATACAAAAGCAGAAATTGAAGATATTTTCGAATGGACAAACAACAATGAATACTTACAATTCAAAGCGAAAAAAATTAACGAAATCTATCAAAGTAGAGATGCTTTGAAGATGAAAGTGGCTTCTACAATGCTTGAAACATTCCTATACTACAGTGGATTCTTTACACCACTTTACTACTTAGGAAACAACAAGCTTGCGAACGTAGCTGAAATCATCAAGTTAATCATTCGTGACGAGTCAGTTCACGGAACTTATACAGGATACAAGTTCCAACAAGGCTACAACGAATTATCTGAGCCAGAACAAGAAGAAATGAAGATGTGGGTATACAACTTATGCTTGGAACTTTACCAAAACGAAGTGAAGTATACACAATCTATCTATGACCAAGTTGGTTGGACTGAAAAAGTTAAAGTGTTTATTCGTTATAATGCGAATAAGGCGCTTCAAAACTTAGGGTTCGATCCATTGTTCCCGGATACTGCTGAAGATGTGGATCCGATTGTGATGAACGGGATTTCAACTGGGACAAGTAACCATGATTTCTTCTCGCAGGTCGGTAATGGTTACCTACTCGGTAGTGTTGAAGCAATGGATGACGAAGACTATACAAAATGGTTGTAATTTCAACTCAAACAGGTTCCTAAAAAGAGCCTGTTTTTTTATTGGTGCAAAGATATTATTCAAAAACACTACGTGTTATTTCGGAGATCTTCATAGTGGTGACAATAGCTACACCGGATTGAGTCTAAGGTCTCAATCCTACTGAGCTTCAAAGGGACTCTACGAAATAAATTTCGAAGAGTCCCTAATTCACATCAGTTGTAGTCGCTATTGTTACCACTATAGACTCCGAAATAACTTCGTGTTTTTGATTACCAAATATGGTAATGTAGAATCTGTTTGGTGAAATAATCTAATTGGTTAGTTTCCTCATTCATCATTTCAACCCCTCGTAAATGGACAGGTGCAGGGATAGAGTGTGTGCGCCTCATGAGGGTAGGCTCGACAAATGGTGTGATGATGGGTAGAATAGAGGGAAATGAATGAAGGAGTCGTGAAGGGATGTCGTACGAAGAATTCAATAAACATTTAGAACCCTTTAAACTCATGGTGTTTGATGAGGGGACTGAAGATGTATGGGCAACACTCGTGCTCTGGTTAAATGAAGATTATAAACAAAATGTGTTTGATACAAGACTAGAAGAGGGATTCGTTGGGAATGGGTATGATTGGAATTCTCTAGCAATTGTCTTTCTAGAAGAGAAAATGCCAGAATTAATGGAAGTTCTGTCATTTGATTCGGAAGCGGGATTGTTCTCAATTGGATCAGAAGATGTGGAATTGGTGAAGAAGTTTGCGATTGGATTTAAAGCGTTATGTGACGATGAGAGTGAAATGACAGATTTATTTAGTCGAGCAACATTAGATTAAAAAAATATCGTTATACCGTATACGGTATAACGATGTTTTTTTATTTACACGGACAAGTTGTTAAATGGTCGTTTACCATACCAATCGATTGCATAAAGGAGTATACAATCGTTGGACCCACAAATTTAAACCCTTCTTTGAGAAGAGCCTTGCGGAAGGTTTCAGCAAGTGGCGTAAATGAAGGGACTTCTGCCATAGTAGTGTATTCATTGATGATCGGTTTATGGTCAACAAAGCTCCAACAGAAAGCGTCAAAGCTACCAACCTTTTCTTGAATGGCAAGAATGGCGTTTGCATTTGCGATAGCGGCACGAATCTTTAGTTGATTGCGAATAATTCCTTCGTTTTGAAGAAGGGATTGGACTTTAGCTTCGTCATAGGTAGCAACGGTTTGGATGTCAAAGTTGCTAAAAGCCTCTCTAAAATTCTCGCGTTTATTAAGAATCGTGGACCAGCTAAGTCCTGCTTGCATTGTTTCCAAGGTCAATCGTTCGAAGAGTGCTTGGTCATCGTGGCAAGGAACTCCCCATTCATGATCATGGTAATCCATCATTTTTTGAGAATGATAGGCCCAGGAACATTTCTCAGGAGTGAGGGGCCAACCAAGTTCGGAAAGGAGATTGCCTGTTTGATAGTTCTCAAGAGCCACCTTATTAAACTCTGAAATCTTTTCTGGCAACTTAGATAGAGAAAACCATTTGAATTCTTCAATCTTCTCAGGTTCGCCGTTATGAATGTCAAAATGAGGAAGTTTTTCAATATTCACTTGGAAATAAAAATAGAAATAGTCATGTTCGTCAAAATGCATGTGAAGTGTCGTGTAGAAGTTAAGGGCACTTGAGGGAATTTCTAGGCCGATTTCTTCACGCGTTTCACGCAAGCCAGCTTGTGTAATGGATTCATTGGCTTCGATATGCCCGCTGACAGTTGCGTCATAATAGCCGTCCATAAATCCTGTGTTCATTCGTTTTTGAAGCAGTACCTTTTTTCCTTTTGTAAAGAAGAGAAAGACAGCACTTCTGGTTAAATGTCTCATATTGTCACCTCTAGTTCTAAGAGTAGTCATTTTTCGAAGAAATGTAAAGATTTTTTAATATGGAAAGTATTGAACTTTTGGAAAGGATTTCATATGATGATAGTAAGACATTAGGAGGAAAAATGGTGAAAAAATTATTCAAAATTGCAATGAGTTGTGTGGTGCTCACTGGAATGTTGGCGCCTATCACGACTGTATTGGCACAAGAATCAAGTATTACGATTACAAAGAATGAAGGGAATTCTGTATCCGAGGCAGATACGCCTAAAGGAGACATTGTCGTGAACTTCTCGAATGGAGAAATCCTCTTCCAGGAGAACCCAGATAGAGTGGTGGATCCAGCAAGTTTGAGCAAGCTGATGACAATCTTTTTGGTGTATGACGCGATTAAGAGTGGGAAATTTACGTTGCAGGATAAAGTCGTAGCGACAAAGAATGACCAAGCGATATCGAATCTGACAAACCTTAGTAATTCGCCCATCGTAGAAGGAGTGGAATATCCAGTAAGTGAGCTGATTAAGATGGCGCTACTTCCTTCGTCAAACGCTGCAGTCTTAATGCTGGCAAATCTGATCAATCCAAATACGGATGATTACGTAGATTTAATTAATCAAAAAGCACAAGAGCTAGGAATGACGAATACAAAATTTGTTGGAGCATCAGGCGCAGTTACGCATGATTTTGAAGGGTTATATACAGTTCAACGATATCCTTCAACGGAAACGAATCAATCAACGGCTAGAGATTTAGCGAAGATGGTTGTAGCGATGCTAAAGGCGCATCCAGAAATAACAGAAATTACGAAGAATAAAGAATTAACCGTCATGAGTGGAACACCTTATTCAAAAACCATTACGAATACAAATCATTCGGTTGAAGGGGACTTGTTGGCTTTTCCTGGAATCGTTGGATTGAAAACAGGGACGAGTGAAAGAGATGGATTTAATTATATCGGAATCTACAAACAAGACGGTGTAGAGCTGGTCGAAGTGATTCTGGGAGTCGGACAATTCGCGGATCATCACGGCGAGTATAATCGTCATAAAATCGGGAATGCATTATTGCAATATGTTTTTAAAAACTTCGAGCATAAGACAGTATTTAATCCAGGTACTCAAACAATCAATGGACAAAAAGTAACAGTAGAGCATACAGTTGATGTATACGTAGAAAAAGGGAAAGAACCCGTGTACGCACTAGAAGGAAATACATTAAAAGTACAAACTCCATATGGCACGCTGTATGGTAAAGAGGTTGCAGTAAAAGTGGAGCCAGCAGCCAATGATGCCGTGGAGTCAACGTATATCGAAACAACTCAAGTAGAAGAAAAAACTCCTAAGGAAATGATTAAAGGCGTACTTCGTTTCCTAATGAGAGTTCCATTTATAGTTTGGCTTGGATTGTTAGGAGTTTTATTGATTGTAGTAATGATTTTAAAAATTAAGAAAAAAATGAGAAGGAGAAAGGAGCGATTAAGAAGAAGACAAAAGTAGAATCTGTATTCGTTTCAAAAAATCTGTACTAATTTTAAGAAAAAACACATTGGATATGTTGAAAACAAATGAAAACACTAGATGTGGTATTCACGCTTTTTTCATATTTGAATTGTCAGAATTTTGAGTAATCAATTCACAAGTAAAATGTAACCTAATTGTAATGGAATTCAAGTAGAAACAGTTGGAAAATCAGATTAGGTATGGTATTATGTTTACCTGAATAAGGGTAAAATTTATTTCCTGTTCGGTGAAAATTCACAAATTATCGAAGTTAAAAAATAATCAAAAGGAAAGAGGTATAAGATGTTTAGTTCAAAAAATATTCAAATGAATGAACGTAAAAATCGTTCAAAAGTAACACGTTATGCAATTAAGAAATTAAGCATGGGGACAGCTTCAGTAGCTGTTGCATTAGGTTTCATGTTTGTACAAGGACAAACAATTGCGCATGCGGATACTGTTGAAGCAACAGCAACAGAAACAACAGCAAAACCTGCAGAAGAGAAGAAAGATACTGTCGAAGACGACAAAGCTGTATACGAAGTTTCAGCTGAAAAAGTAGAAGTAACAACTGCATCTGAAGGAGTAACTCCAGCAGAAAAAACTGAAGAAACAACTGCAGCAGCTGAAAAGAAAGAAGAAACAACAGCTGCACCAGAGAAAAAAGAAGAAACAACTGCGGCAGCTGAAAAGAAAGAAGAAACAACAGCTGCACCAGAGAAAAAAGAAGAAACAACTGCGGCAGCTGAAAAGAAAGAAGAAACGACAGTAGCTGAAGAAAACAAACCACGTACTCGTACAAGACGTGATGCTGGTGCGACTCCTGCTGCAACTTCAGATGACAAGGTGGGAGAAGATGTTGTAGATGCAACTTCAACTCCAAAAGTTGAAAAACCAGGTTTCACACCACAAATTTTAGCAGAACAATTATTAAAACAAGTATCTTGGTTAGACTTCGGTGATAAGGCAAACTGGACGGGTGCTGAAACTACAGCAGATGGCCACTTAGCTTTAACAGTAGGGGCTACTTATACAAAAGAAATTATGCCTGGCTATATTGTAAAAATTAAAGTGAAATCTTTAAAACCATTCCAAGCAACAGAGATTTATAAAAATCGATTGGAAAATCAAGGTGCTACAGATGCTGAAAAAGCAACGTACGATCCAAATGCAAAAAATGGTTACATTAACACGACAACAAATCCAAAAACAAATGCTGCTTTTAAAAATAAAGAAGAAGCACGAGTAATTGCTGACCCTCAAAACAAATGGACTGAAATTCGTAAAGAAGGAATTGATACAGGAACGAAGAGTACAACGATTTCTTCTGAATTCGATGGCGGAAATATTGGGGTTCAATTTGAGGTTTCAGCAACCTACAAGGGTAAATCTGTAAAACCAGCGATTGTAATGGCCGATGGAGAATCAGCAAACCCTGGAGAGTTAACACTCTTCACTACGAATGGTAGTGGGTGGCAACATGTTGGGGAATGGTTAAAGAACAATGATAAAAATACGAAGCGCTATATTCCTCAGAATACAGAAGCACTATTTGACCCAACAAAAACTAACAGTACTACCGTAGATGGAGTCAATCTTTACTCAACTAACTTAAACCTTTTAAAAAGAGCAACAGCTGTTGGCGAAGAAGGCAAAACGGTAGCGTGGAAATATTATGGAAGTCCTGATCAAACAACAGGTGGGTTAGGAACTGGTGTATTCGGTCCTAACTATTCTGCAAGTAAGATTGCAGTTCCAGTGGTAATGACACGTGGAGCTTCGGAAATTGGTTTATATATTGTTTCTTCTGGTAAGCAATCCGCAATGCTTGGGTTCTTACCATTAGATGAAGGAGACGCTCCAGATTCTTACGGAATCGCTACACATGCCATTAACCAAGTAAATGGTGTCAATGGTTCTAAAGTTAACCAACCATACCTTGGAGATACTCGCCCAGATATGGATGAAAACTTAGAGCGTACAGACTGGAAAGGTGACGATAAGGACGGTACAGGCGATGAAGGTATCGACCAAATCTTACCAACAGACTTAAAAGGCAACACAAACGGAATGATCGCATTAGATCGTACACGTCCAGGTAACTATACGTTAACAGTACAAGCAAACACTGGTGGAGCTCCTGAAGCTTATGCTTACGCATGGGTTGACTTTAACCAAAATGGTAAATTTGACGAAAACGAACGCTCTGAAAAAGCAACAAT
>JAGZLX010000063.1 GCA_018364485.1 Granulicatella adiacens | reverse complement strand
ATGTGATTGGTGTATCGGCTGGGTTAGCACCTTTTAGAACTTTTACAACTACTTTAGCTGTTTCTACACCGATTTGGTATTGGTCAACACCTACACCTAATACTCCACCGTCAGCAACCATTGTATCAGCTGAAGGGAATACTGGCACCTTAACTGCATCTGTTACTTGAGTCACTGTTGCCATTGCACTTGCAATTGTGTTATCGATTGGAACGAAGATTGCATCTACTTGGCTTGCTAGGCTTTCAGTTACTTGTTGAATATCGTTTGTGTTTGCAATCGTTGAAACTTTAACTTCTAAACCTAATTCTTTTGCGTATTTTTCAGCTTCTTCGGCTTGTTTTACGGCGTTATCTTCACTTGAAGTGTAAAGAATACCGACTTTTTTCATGTTAGGAAGTACTTGTTTCATAATTTCTAATTGTTGTTTGATTGGTGTACGGTCACTAACCCCTGTGATGTTGTTTCCTGGTTTTGATTCACTTGCGATTAAACCAGCTTCTACTGGATAAGTAATCCCACCCATAATAATTGGTGTTTCTTTTGTATTGTTCGCTAACGCTAATGTTGCAGGAGTTGTGATCCCTACTAAAATGTTGTTTCCACCTGAAACTAATTTTTCAGACATGCTTGCTAAGTTACTTTGGTCGCCTTGTGCGTTTTGAAGATCGATTTCTAAGTTTTTACCAACTTCATATCCTTCGTTCTTCAATTCGTCTTGTAATCCTTTATAAATCGCATCTAAGGCTGGGTGGCTAAGTAATTGTAATACCCCAATTTTAACGGTTTCTGTTTGCGTTGAAACTGTGTTATTTGCGTTTGTTTCTTTATTTTTATCTCCTGATTGATTGAAGAATAATGCTCCAATGACTACTAATACTAATAATGCTCCGAATAAATAAATGCTTTTGTTCTTTTTCATGATGAATTCCTCCAAAAATTAAATAATTTTTCGCAAACTCAATTAAAAAAGAGACTACGTATTTCACTACGAGTCTCTCATACAAATAGAAAGACCACGTCAGCTCTAGTCTATAGATCTACGTGGTCGAGTTTGCTTTATAATTGAAATCCACATAGATACAAGTTCACGTCAATGAAGGTTGTATCTATATGTACAAATGTACGTTAAGAACAACCTGTATCTAGTGGCTTTGCCAACGCGTATTTAATTCTAATACGATACTTAAGTGTGCCATGTTCTTAACTCCTTTTCTAGTGATGTGTTCATTATGAACTCATTTGTCTTTAATGTCAACTACTTTTTTTCAAAAAAAATTGTTTTTTCAGTGTGTATTTTCATTTTCATAGAAATGCTGTTATTTTTCAAACAATATCCTGATATTAATCATGCTCATTACGAAACTACGCTATGATATCAAAGAAAACTAATTAATTTCCAATTGACCAAAAAAATAAACTCTGAGTCTCGGCTTCAGAGTTTTCTTTTTGTTTTATTTTAATGACTTCTAGTCTTCATCCTTAATATCGATGTCTTCAGGAATTGGTTCATCTAAATATTTTTGATACTCCTCCAAAAGACGCTCGCGTTGTTTTAAGAAGAAGTCGAACTGCGCACTGTTTAACAGTAACTCGCCATCCACTTCCACCGTCTTCACTTGTTTTGTTTGGATTAAATGCATGAGATATCCTAAGTCGATTTCCAAATTCTCTGCAGTTTGTTGTACGGTATAATACATTCTTTTCCTCCAATAAAAAAGCTACCCTAAACGAATGGTCTAAGGTAGCTAACATTTATCATTATGCTAAAGCGTCAACAAGACTTTGCGCAAAAGCTTGGATATGTTCGATATCTTCTGCTTCAGCGTTTAAGTCTACTAAGACATTTTCAGCACCTTTTTTGGCACCTGTTTTTGCAAATTGCGCATCAAAATCTAATACTGATTGGCAGAACTTATCGTAGAAAGTATCCCCTGAGCCAAGCGCTCCGTATACTTTTCCTGTCAAATCCTCTTCCTCTAATTCTTCATAGAAGTCTACGATTTCATCAGGTAAGTCGCCATCTGTTCCGTAAGTATAAGTTGCGACAACATTAATATCATAATTATGGAATTCGCTTGCTTGCGCTGAAGTACATTCTTTCATGTCCACTTCCACGCCACGCTCTTCTAATGCTTCTGCTAAAATATCTGCAATCTCTTCTGTATTTCCTGTTAAACTAGCATATACGATCAATGCTGTTGCCATAATACCACTCTCTTTCTCATTCAATAAGAAGATTATAACAAATCCACCAAACTCCGTCTATTGTTTCTGACAAAAAATATAGGAGAGTCTACACCAAACTCCCCTGCACTTTCATTCTTAAAAAGCTATATAAAATCTGTGAGGAGCACACATTAACTCTCTGCACCGATCCATTTCACGAAGGTGAATACGTAGTAAATCATTTCTTGGACCTTACGGATTTTATCATCACAAACCGTAAAGATTTAAAAATTTGTGAGGAGCACACATTACCTCTCTGCACCGCTCCATTTCACGAAGGCGAATACGTAGTAAATCAATTCTTGGACCTTACGGATTTTATCATCACCATAATAGGGGATAATATCCAAGATGAATTAGTAGGAGTTTGAGCTTGCTCATTACTCCTACTTTGAAGATTGGAAGATGAGAGACGAAGGCTCGAATCGGTATCCTATTATGGTAATGATAATAACAATCCGTAAGGATGCCCAAGAATTGATTTAATCACCCTATCCACCGAGTTTTAGGCATACTTTATCAATTGCACCCCCTTTTCAAAAGCATTACTATAATAAACGAATTTTATTTTAGGAGATGACACCTTTGCCATTATCTGCAACGGAGCGCCTTAAACAAGCCGAACGCGGCGCTATCTTAAGTATCGGCACCTATATCTTTTTATCTGCAACAAAACTCATCGTCGGGAAGCTCTTCAACTCAGAAGCCTTATTTGCCGATGGATGGAACAACTTCACAGATGTGATTTCATCGGTTCTTGTTCTTGTAGGCTTACGCTTATCCCAAATGCCAAGCGATGAAAACCACCCATACGGTCACTGGAAATTTGAGACCATCGCCAGCCTTGCCACTTCATTTATTATGTTCTTTATCGGGATTGAAGTCGTCAGAAATGCCTTCCAAGCATTTCTTAATCCAGTAACAGAGGCTCCTTCACTCATTTCTTCCATCGTTGGATTTTTCTCAGGGGTGATTATGATTGGCGTGTACTTCTATAATAAGAATCTAGCAGCACGCATTCAGTCACTTGGGCTAAAGGCAACCGCCAAAGATAACTTAAGTGATGCGATGACCAGTTTCTTGACTGCAATCGCAGTATTATTTGCCGCTCTTGGATTACACTGGCTCGATAATATCATGGCCTTTGTGGTTGGTCTTCTAATCATCCGCACGGCAGTCGAAGTGTTTATCGAAAGTGCGTTTCAACTGACAGATGGTTTCGACCAAACGGAATTGGATAATTATATCCCCGCTATCTTACGTCATCCCGAGGTAAAAGATATTCGTGAAATTAAAGCGCGTCGATACGGACCAAATGTGTATATCGACTTAACCGTTTGTATGGATAAAGACCTATCCGTCTATAAGAGTCATCAAATCACTGAATTTATTGAAAGAGAACTTTATGATGAATTCGCTATTTCATTTATCGATATTCACGTAGAACCTTATCAATTCTAAATAAAAATCCCAATCACCGTGTTAGTGATTGGGATTTTCTGTTATTTAATCGTATTAAAGTTTAAGTTGAAGGCTTGCTTCACAGTATCACTGACTTCTCCAACTGGAGTCTTCGATACAAATTTTCCTTTGATGCAATAACGGTTTGACGCATTATAGTCATCGCAAGTAATGAGCGTAATCTCTGTCACACCTGGTTGGTCGTTAATGACTTCTACTCGAGTAGGTTCAATCAATTCGACAGAAGTTGTTTCATATTCATAAACGTACTCCAAGTCAGTCGTATAAATTTTCTCTCCGACTTTAAGGTTTACAAGTGGTGAGAATAACAGTGTCATGTCGCCAAAGTAATTATGGCTGGCAAGAGCGTAGTTTCCTTCACCCATCTTTTGAGTAGGTTTCATCGTTCCGGCACCTGATAATAACACTTCGTTGGCCAACCCTTTATAGATTGGTAAGTTTAACTTCACACTTGGGATTGCGATTTGTCCAAGCGTTAAGAATTTTCCTTTGTCGAAATTCGCTTTTAACACTTTATCTAAATCAATCGCTTCAACTTTCGAGAAATCAAACTCTGCTTCCTCCGCCTCGTTAGCTTTTACTTCAGCTAAAGTAATATTTGAAGCAGCTTCAATTTGTTGACTTTGCAAGCGAGAAAGTAAGAACGTACGAATTGGACCAGCCGCAAATAAGACCCCTGCAATAATAAATAAAATCGTTGCTAGGAAAATGCGCCAGTTAAATTTCTTCTTTGGTTTCTTCGGTGTTTTTTGATTTCTTCTTTCTTCAATCTTTTCCATTTTTTATTCCCCTTTTTCCTTTGTACTCACAAGGATCCAATACCCTTTATCGAGTGCAATGCGTTCGACATTCCCAAAAACCTCTTGCATTTTCTTTTGCGCACTCGGAGCCCCTTGTTTTTTCTGAATCACGATGACGAGTTGCCCTTCTTCTACTAGATGGTCATAAGCCTCGGCTAAAATGCGATGCACGACGTCTTTTCCAGCACGAATCGGTGGATTACTAATAATCACTGAATAATCCTTCGCGTGGACATTGTCATACGTATTGCTTTCGTGAATCGTCACATTCTGAATTCCATTTGCTTCGGCATTTCGTTTAGCCAAATCCATGGCACGTTCATTCACGTCAACCATCTCCACAGACATCTCAGGATTTGCCTTTGCATAGGACAATCCCATTGGACCATAACCGCAACCGACATCTAGAAGTTTCCCTTTTGCAAGATGGGTTGGCACCTCATACGATTCAATCAGCAATTGGCTTCCAAAGTCAATCGTGTTTTTCGAGAACACTCCATTATCACTAGCAAATTGGAATGTGAATCCCTTTAAAACATAACTAAAATGTTTCTCTTGGCTCTTACTATTCGGTTGATTTGTATAATAGTGATTTTGATTCATGAGCGTCTCCTTTTCTATTGGTCTTTGTCCATACTATCATAAATACCCCTTTTTCCAAAACAAAAAAACCCGCTGTTTGGGAACAGCGGGAAAAGGTTAGGAGGGTTTACTAATAAAAAAATGTTGGGAGTTCATTTTTTTACTTGGGAGAAGTAAACCTTAGGTGTTTTATTGGGTATGGCTAAATTATAGTGCTCATTTATGAATAAACTGTGAATTTAAATATTTATTTATATGAATTAGTACTTTTTTTATATTTTAACATCGTCGTATTCAGTACTTTTTTCGAATAAAGCAACGATATAAGGACATGTTGCATGAATCTTTAAGTTTTCATCTCTAGCAAAGTCTGCTAACTTGTCCACTAATTGGCGCGCTACTCCTTGTCCGCGTAAGCTTGGATCCACAAATGTATGGTTTGCATCAATCACACCTTCTCCTTCTGGGATATACGTAATTTCTGCATCCATTTCTCCAGCTGCATTATAATGTCTAAACGCTTTTTCTTCTTTAATAAATTCCATTTGCAAATCCTCCTTTACAATTCTAACTATAGTATACGACTCTCACCATAGGAATTCTAAGAAAGTGACTTAGCAATAAATAGTAACATTTGTTAAACTTATTTTGCAACGACCTCATTTTTTTGGTTGTGATATTCTGTTAACAGCTTTAAAAAATATGAACGGAGAATTTGTTATGCATATACCAGATAATTACTTAAGTCCCGCATCTTGTGCCGTTTTAGCAGTTGCGGCTGCGCCAGTTGTAGGACTATCCATTACGAAAGTCAAAGCACAATTAAAGGAAAATAAAGAATTAGCACCAATGCTTGGGATTGCGGCTTCTCTTTCTTTCTTATTAATGATGTTTAATGTGCCAATCCCTGGCGGTACTACTGCTCACGCTGTCGGCGGAGTGCTACTTTCAATCTTAATTGGACCATATGCCGCGAGTCTGGCACTGACCGTCGCCCTCCTCTTACAAGCACTTCTATTTGGAGATGGAGGAATTCTTGCACTTGGAGCCAATATCTTCAACATGGCAATCGCAATGCCATTTGTCGGATACGCCGTTTATAATTTCTTCCGTAAACAAAACCACGAAACAGCCGGAGTTCTCGTTGGTTCTTACGTAGGGATCAATGTGGCTGCTTTCTTAACAGCCATTGAACTTGGAATTCAACCAATCATTGCCACTCAAGGAGGCGAACCACTGTATAACCCTTATGGATTAGCGGTTACGATTCCTGCCATGATGGTGACTCACTTAACGATTGCTGGTGCTGTTGAAGTCTTCTTCACTTATGTCATTTATCGTTTCGTGAAACAAGTGGCACCACAAGAATTGTACACACCTACTTCAGTGAACACGACTTCTTTCGTAAAGAAAATCCGCTATGTCTTAATCGCCTTAGTCGTATTAAGTCCACTAGGATTATTAGCAGAAGGAACAGCCTTTGGAGAATGGTCTTCTGAAGAGCTTGCTGAAATGATGACTAATGTTCCAGCAGGAATCGAGAATGGATTTTCATTCGAAGCCCTCTTCAGTGATTACACGATTCCAGGAACAAACATCGCAGTTGGTTATATTTTATCAGCCATCACTGCACTATTAATCTTCTATATTTTAGGAAAAATGATTCGAACAATGAATGGAGCAAAAGCATCTCATGCGTAAACTACCTGACTGGCTACAACAAGACGAAGCACTCGCTGACTCTTCGAAAAGCCATCAATATTTACAAATGAATATCAACTCATTGCGCCGTCTACTTGGCAAAATGAAACAAACAACACCCGCATTTAAGGCGAAATCTTCGTCTTGGATGCGGCTCGTTTACTTTGTGTGCTTAGCGATTCTCATTACACTCAGCCACTCCACTATCCAACTATGGATTTTGGCGATTTTCCTATTAGCGCATATCGCCTTTCTTCCAGGAGAAGCGCTCCTCCGTCTTTGGAGGGTCCTCACGCGAGTACTTATCTTTACAGCGATTGTCCTCTTGCCAAGTATTCTTCTAAGAGGCTTCCAGAACAGCGGCATCTTCCTTGGTCGTACAGGAATTTTGGTCTTAAACTTGTCGCTCTTTTTAGCCACAACGACAAGCGTTCAACTCGTTGAGGCGCTTCGCCAGTTGCATTTTCCAAAAACGATGATTCAAACGATTGAACTCGCGATGAAATACACGTACATCCTTGGAAAGCACCTACAGCAACAAATCGAATGTGTGCAACTGCGAACCATTGGCAAAAAGGTAAATCTCGGGTTATTTGGATCGATTCTTGGACTCTTGTATTTATCATCGAAAAACCACACAAAAGAAGTCTACGAGGCCATGACGCTTCGAGGCTACGGAATGGACGTCAAAACCAAAACCCCTTTTTGCTGGAAGAAAGAGGACGGATTATTATTACTTGAATTAATCGTACTGGTTGTCGCAACAACCATGCTACGCTAGAAAGGAACGCTTATGATTACAATTCACGATGGAAATTATCACTACAGCGAAAACATCGGAATCCACGACATCAACCTTCATATCGAGAAAGGCGAAATAGTGGCCTTGATGGGACCAAATGGAGCCGGGAAATCCACGCTCTTTAAAATCTTAGTCGGGTTACTTCCGCTCTCTTCTGGACAATACCAATTTAACGAGTGGACGGTGGATGCAGACTTCTTAAAAGACCCAAGTAATGCTGGCCACTTATACCAACAAGTTGGTTTGATTTTCCAAAACAGCGATATTCAGCTATTCAATACGACGGTTGCTGAAGAGCTTGCCTTTGGTCCACGTCAACTCGGATTGCCCGAAGAAGAAGTTGAACAGCGAGTAAAGGATACACTGGCACTCTTAGAAATCGAACACCTAAGGGACCGCATTCCCTATCACCTTTCTGGCGGTGAAAAGAAACTCGTGGCGATTGCTAGTGTGCTCACGATGAATCCAAGTGTATTATTGTTTGATGAGCCATTTAACGGCCTCTCACCAAAATACCAACGCCTCATTGCGGAATTACTACAAGAGCTTAAAACAGCAGGAAAAACAATGATTATTTCCTCCCACCATTACGAACAAATTCAAGAGGTTATCCAACGCGTTCTCGTATTTTCAGAAGAACATACTCTAACCGGTGACTTCACTAAAGAAGAATGGGAAGGGAATCCTGAATTCCGAGAAAATTTCCATTTAGGTTAAATCGTAAATAAACAAAATAGAACAAGGCAACTCACTAAGAGTTGCCTTGTTCTATTTTTCATTGGACGTTCAGTAACCTCGTCATCTCAGGTACCTCTCTTTGAGGTGCGGCAGGAACCTTTCTGCCCTCAATGAATATTCTTCAATATTATTATAGCTTTCATTGTTAAGTTGTCAATGATTTTAATCTCCCATTTTTTATTCTTTGATTTAGTTTTAATTGCGATATTTCATGCATTGTAGCTATATAAAAGTATTCATTCTTATAGTCTAATTTAATACCGATTAAAACATTCTCTTCCAATTGAATTACGTATTCAATACTTCTTCCTCTCTCCCTAGGATTTATACCAATATAATCTGGATTTTCTAGTAGCTCACTAATTCTAGAAAGATATTTAATCATATTATCATGGTTTCTTTTTTCTAAATGCTTCCTCAAATTTTCTATATTAACCTTGACAATATCTATAGAATCGTCTAATTCAAGAATTTGAAAATATTCACTCTTGATTCTTCCAACTT
>JAGZLX010000062.1 GCA_018364485.1 Granulicatella adiacens | reverse complement strand
TTTCAAAATCAATTACGCGAACGCCAAAAGCAGATAACACCTGAATAAATTCTCTTGTTAAGTCCGGACCACTAATGCGGCTATCACGACCAATCCCAACAACTAATTCCGTCACCGTTTTAGATGGGTAACGTTTCTGTAGCCATTTCACAAAAGCACTCGCAATCAAACGACTCTCTTCTACCGTTAGCGTCGCATCAAATTCTTCTGTTGCTATAGCAATGCCTCGAATATCTGAACTTAATTGTAACTCATTGATTTTTGACATGGGAATCCCTCCTTAGTTCTAGCTCTATTCTACCAAAAGCTTCTGTACAATCATAGAAGATTTTTTAATTTTTCCGCAAAGCAAAAAAGCAAGCAGCCTTAGCTACTTGCTCTTTCAACTCAGCTATCATGAGTTATGATTTACGATAGGTTAATTGAATATATCTTTCATACCATAAATCGACATATTCAGGCGAGAACGGCCCTTTTTTGTTATTGATCCAATCCACAAGAATCTCAACGTTTGCTTTCAAGATTTGATCAATCTCTTTTGAATAATGCATTTGACGGCGATGCAATTCATATTCATCGACATCTAGCAATCTCTTTTCGCCATCCGGGAAAATCTTAATATCTAAGTCGTAATCAATATACTTCAACGCTTCTGCATCTAATACATAAGGTGAAGCCAAATTACAATAGTAAGAAATTCCTTTTTGACGAATCATCGTTACGACATTGAACCAATAATGTTTATGGTAATACAATAACGCTGGCTCTCTCGTCAACCATCTTCTACCGTCGGACTCAGTCACAAGAGTATGATCATTGCAAGCGATAATTGCTTGATCGCTTGTCTTCAAAATCATGCTGTCGCGCCAAGTGCGATGAAGACTACCATCATGTTTATAACTCTTGACAGTGATGAATTCTCCTTCTCTGGGATTCTGCACCACTATATCCAACTTTCTATATCTATTTAAGAGTAAACTCTTAGTTATTTCAAATCACTAGTAGTATAGCATATTTCTACCATTCTGTGAACAAAAATCAGATTTACGGCGCCTATTCTTATAAAAACTCTTGAGAAGCGAGTAACTCACACATCTTTCCTTGCACTCTAGACTGTGGCAGTTGTGCCATTTCTTCTTTTGTGACCCATTGGAGCGTACGCGTTGCATGCTGTTCTAACGTTCCTGAAGCCGTTGCACATTGCAATTCAATATCCCAGCGTTGGTGACTGAAAATATGTTTTACGGTTTTCGGTAAAATGCGAGTTGGTTGAAGCTTCATTTTATATAAACTCTCGAATTGAACTTCCAGCGGGATGTTCTGGTTAATTTCGTAAGTCGAATTTTCTTCGGCAATTCCTTCAAACAAATCAATCGATTCTCCCACCGTGCTAAAATCACGAATTAATGGGAAATGCCAAAATCCACTTAACAGGTCTGCTTGCGTATTCTTCTCTACCAAGAAGCGTCCCTTGTCATCCTGAATAATAAACGCGCGCCATTTCATCGGCGTTGGTTTCTTCTTCGGTTTCTTAATCGGATAAATATGCATCGTCCCATTTTGATACGCTGCACTAAACTCTTTCACAGGACTCTCTTCAGGACGAGGGTTGACTGGTGACTCGATATCTGAACCTAAATCCATCAGAGCCTGATTAAAGTCTCCTGGACGTTCGGGATCAATTAAAATCTCTGCAATTTCTTGAAACGCCCAACGATTGCTTGGGTTCCCAATGTCTAAATTCACTTCAAACAATCGGCTAATCACACGCATCAAGTTGCCATCCACGGCAGGCTCTGGCAATCCAAAAGCGATACTCGCGATTGCTCCTGCAGTATATGGTCCGATTCCTTTTAATGAGAGAATCCCTTCATAGGTATTGGGAAATACACCACCGAACTCTTCCATCACTTGAATCGCTGCTTTTTGCATATTGCGAACACGTGAGTAGTAACCAAGACCTTCCCAGCATTTCAATAATACTTCTTCTGGAGCCTCTGCTAAATCCTTCACTGTTGGGAACGTCGCTAAGAAACGCTCGTAATATGGAATGACTGTATCCACTCTGGTTTGTTGGAGCATAATCTCGCTCACCCAAATAGCGTACGGATCACTCGTTCTTCTCCAAGGCAAGTCTCGTTTTTCTTTGTCGTACCAATCAAGCAATGCTTTTCTGAAGCGCTTGATTTTCTCCTCGTCCCACATTTTTACGCCAATATCGGCTAAATCCATTCTTCTTTCTCCATTTCAAATTGCGCAATGGCCTGTTCAATCACACTAGAAGTAAATCCTTTTTGATACAACTTCCCTTTGATTTGGTACCAGAGCGCTGATTCATTCTCTTCATATTTTTTAGCAATGCGTCGGTAAATCGTTGCAATCTCCTTCACCGCTAATTCTGCTTCCATCTCGCTTTGCGCTTCAAACGATAGAAACGGAACAACCTCTTCTGCGATTTCCTTCGAATACCCTTTTTGCATCACAAACACTTTTACTTTTTGCTTAGCCACTTTTGGTGTGACACGTTTTTGCCCTTTCAAATAGGGCTGCGCAATTTGAATCGCATTTTCAAGTTGCTCTCTCAGCGTGTAACCTTCAAGCACCGTTTGAATGACTTTATCGCTAATGCCTTTCTTTTGTAAATCAAAAACGACTGACTTAGGTCCTTTAAACGTCACAAACTTTGCCTGATTGAGATAGCTTTCTGCATAAAAAGTATCATTAATAAAGTTCTGTTCATGTAATTTTCCAAGCACTTCATTAATAATCTCTTCGTCAAATTCTAATTTTTCTAATTTCTCATAAACTTCCTTCGTAGAACGAAGTTTAAAGTTCAGAAAGTGCAACGCTTTTTGATAGGCTTGTTGAATACAATCATCATGTTGGATTTCTTCGATTTGTTCTTTTGTCAGTTCTGTCCCTTTGAACAAGGCAAACTTAACAACCGTTGCCTCATCGACACCAAATGCAAAAGTATCATTCAAATAAATATTGTAACGGCCTTTTTTCTTTTGAGCCTCAATTTTTGTAATGACCATATTCCCACACTCCATTCTACATAGAAATATTTTAGCAAAATACACAGTTGAATAAAAGCTAGACTCACTACTTCTATTAATACATACGAAAAAAAGGCTCACACAAGGTGAACCTTTCTTCGTTATACTTATTAGATTAGTCTTTATCCATTCCCATTGCACGCATAATTGCTTTTGCAATTTCTACGATTGGAACGATTGAGAATGCTGCCCCAACTACGAACAACCATTGTTCAGCTGTAAGAATCGCCACATCAAATACAGTTGTTAATCCTGGAATCACCATTACGCTTAAAAGCATTACTGCTGATACTAGGATTGCGTAGTTGAACAACTTGTTCTTGAACGCGCCAACTGTGCCAAGTGATTTGTACACTGACTTCACGTTGAATGCGTGGAACAATTGGATTAAACCTAATGTTGCAAACGCCATTGTTTCACCAACTGGGTTCCCCCAATTAGCAATATGAGTTGCATACCAGAATACAAATAATGTAATTCCACCTTCGAAGAAACCTTGGTAGAAGATACTTGGTAACACACCGTTTGATAAGAAGTTCGAACCCTTACCGCGCGGTGGGTGATTCATGATATCCGCTTCCGCTTCTTCAAGACCTAAGGCAATCGCTGGGAATACGTCTGTTACTAAGTTGATCCATAAGATATGGATTGGTTCTAGAATTGACCAACCAGCCATTGTCGCAACGAACATTGTCATTACTTCACCGAAGTTCGCAGATAGTAAGTATTGAACAGCTTTTTGGATGTTCGCGAATACTTTACGTCCTTCTTCAACGGCAACAACGATTGTTTCGAAGTTATCATCGGCAAGTACCATGTCTGAAGCACCTTTAGAAACTTCAGTACCTGTAATCCCCATACCAACACCGATATCGGCTTGTTTAAGTGAAGGAGCATCGTTAACTCCATCCCCTGTCATCGAAACAACTTTACCATTCTTTTTCCAAGCTTTTACGATACGAACTTTATGCTCTGGAGACACACGAGCGTATACAGAGTAAGTTTCAACAGTACGTTCTAATTCTTCATCAGAAATATCGTTTAATTCTCCACCAGTTAATACTCCGTCTTCTTGATCTGGACGAAGGATCCCTAAACGTTTTGCAATTGCTTGGGCTGTATCACGGTGGTCCCCAGTAATCATAATTGTACGGATACCAGCTGATTGAGCTACTTTAATCGCAGCCGCTGCTTCCTTACGTTCTGGGTCAATCATTCCTACTAAACCAGCAAAGATTAAATCATGTTCGATTGAATCTGTATCCACTGTTTCAGGAAGGGTATCAATCACTTTGTATGCCATCGCTAACACACGAAGTGCTTGCGTTGCCATTTCTTTGTTTAATTTCATCAATGTTGTACGGTCATCTTCAGTAAACGCAGAAACCTCACCATGTTTTTCAATCTTAGTCACACGGTCTAATAACATATCTGGAGCACCTTTTGTTGCAACCAAGTATTTACCGTCTTCTAATTGATGAATCGTTGTCATTAATTTACGAGTTGAGTCAAATGGAACTTCCGCAATACGTGGAATGTTTACTAACTCTTCACGTACATCATAGTTTTTATCAAGACCGTATTGAACCATTGCAGTTTCAGTTGGGTCTCCTAATAATGAGTTGTCTTGAGAAATCTTAGTATCGTTAGCTAAGTTCATTACACGAAGCGCGATGTTGTCTTTAGAAATTTCTTCTGACGCATCATGAATTTCGTTGTCATAGACCATTTTTTCAACAGTCATTTGGTTAAGTGTTAAAGTACCTGTTTTATCTGAACAGATAATTTCAACACCACCTAATGTTTCAACGGCTGGCAACTTACGAACAAGCGCGTTACGTTGCGCCATTTTTTGAGTTCCTAATGCAAGGATAATTGTAGAAATCGCTGGTAACCCTTCTGGAATCGCAGCAACGGCAATCGCAATCGCTGTTAATAACATATGAGTCCATTCGTTTCCTCTAAGCATCCCTACTACGAAAATAATCACGGCAATTACTAAAATCATGATTGTTAGCCATTTACCAAGAGCATCTTGGTTTTCTTGAAGTGGTGTTTTCCCTTCTTCAGTGTTCGCTAACATGTTGGCAATTTTACCAACTTCTGTATTCATACCAGTACTTGTAACCACACCAACAGCACGGCCGTAAGTTACGTTTGTACTTGAGAACGCCATATTTGTACGGTCTCCAATTCCTACTTCATCCCCTGCAGGAATCACTAAGTCTTTATCTACTGGAACAGATTCCCCTGTTAAAGCAGACTCTTCGATTTTTACTGTGTTTACTTCAAATAAACGCATATCTGCTGGCACGACATCCCCAGCTTCAAGGATAACAACGTCACCGACTACGATATCTTCCCCTTTAATATGTTCCACGTGTCCATCACGTAAAACACTTGCTACAGGTGAAGCCATTTTCTTCAATGCTTCGATAGCTTCTTCAGCTTTTGATTCTTGGAATACACCCAGCACAGCGTTTAATAACACTACCGCTAAAATGATAATCGCATCTGTTGGGTCTGGTTCGCCTTGGTGAGCAAACATAGAAACAACTGCTGCCACTAAAAGAACTAAAATCATGAAATCTTTAAATTGATCCACAAATTTTTCTAATAGTGATTTTTTCTTTCCTTCTTGTAACGTGTTTGCACCGTATTTCTCAAGTCTTGATGCCGCTTCTTGTGAGCTTAAACCAGAAGGACTTGATTGCACTTCTTTAAACACATCTTCAACAGACTGTAAATATACGGGTTTTGTTTGTTGTTCCAACAAAATACACTCCTTTTCTTTTTCTATAAAAAGAGAGACTTATGCCCATCATCCTTTTGATAATAAACATAAGTCTCACTGTTCAAGATAATACCAGCGAGAATTCGCTTGCTGTTGATATTATCGCAACGATTGGTTGCCAGTTACTCCCTTATAGAGATTGATTATTGTTGTAGTTACTATACCAAATAAGTATAAGATTTGCAAATTTTTTAGATAAATTGTTAACCTTTCTTTTTACCTAAATTTCGCGGATTTTAGCCAAATCCAACCGTTCCAATGCCGGCGCATTTTTCGAGATAAAGTACTCATCAAGCAGTTTAGCTTTCAGATTCATCGCTTGTAGTTTTTCATCAATCGCCGGCGTTTTCTCAAACACCCATTGCGTTCCATGAAGGATTCCTTCCTGGATTCCCTTTGAGCACAACCAGTCCTTTGCACGTTTACTTTTTTCAATATAATGTTCGACCATTTCCTTTCGATGTTTCGCAAACATTCCATTTTCAATAAAGAGCGTAAATGTCTTTTGCATCATCACATTCGAATCATAGTCCATCCATTGCTTCCGTTTCGCAAAAGATTCAACTAACTCTTTTGGCAACACTACAATTCCAATTTTCAAAGCTGAGAATAAAATTGAAGAGAAAGATTTAACGTAGATAACGCGTCCATCCATATCATAATAATGAAGCGGCGTCGCATTCCCTTCGACAAAGTCCGCCATATAGTCGTCTTCGATAATATAGACTGAGTACTTGCTTGCTAGTTCCACAATTTTTTTCTTTGTGGCTTCGCTGTAACTTCCACCTAGCGGATTATGAAACCTGGAAATCGTATAGAATAACGAAAACTCTCCACTCGCGAATAATTTTTCTAATCGGATTAAATCAACTTCACCATCCATCTGACGTTCAATGGTTTCGTAAGGAATGTTCAAGTGTTTCACCAACTCATTCATTCGTGCATAAGTTGGTTGCTCTAGCAATACTTTTTTCCCATGAATCAACTGCAATAAAATATAGAGCGCTTGTTGCGTTCCAGTTGTAATGACCAGTTGTTCTTTCGAAGCATATACTCCATACTCTCCTAAAATAGGAATTAATGCCTGAATCAATTCATCCATCCCAGAAGCTTGTTCTTTTTTGGTTAGCTTTAAATCATGCGCGCTGGCAAGTGATTGATTAAAACAGATGCGCAAATCCTCAATCGGAAGTTGTGAATAGTCTTCCTCGGATTCTTCCAATTGCTTTGCTTCTGAATTCTTTAACACATAATAGCCACTTTTTTCGACCGCATAAATAAATCTCTCATCTTTTAAACTACGCAAGGCACGTTGTACTGTATCCTTATTTACTCCGTAGCGTGAAACTAATTCTCGAATTGAGGGAAGTTTATCCCCCTTTTGTAGATTCCCGCTTAATATTTCCTCTTTTAATGCATTTGCTAATTGCTGGTATTGATACATGACACACCTCCACTGTACCGGTACAGTTCGTTTTCATCCCTATTGTATCCTCACCTGTCCCGTTTTACAATACAGATACATTGAAACTCGAGGAATAGATATGAAAAAAATATTAATCGCAAACGACTTGCCAGGAATTGGCAAAGTTGCACTCGCACCCGCTATCCCGATTTTTGCTTGTTGTCAGATTGAAACGATGCTACTACCTACAGTACTTCTTTCTTCTCATACAGGTGGATTCAAAAGCATCGCGATTGCGGAACAAACCGAATTTATGAAACAATCCTTAAAACAATGGCAAGAATTGGAATTAAAACCAGACGCTGTTTTGACAGGATACTTCCGAAATCCGGAACAAATTGAATTAATGGTAGATACCATTGAAAAACTGCCAGCGTCTACGAAACTATTCGTCGATCCGATTATGGCAGATAACGGAAAACTGTATAGCGGATTTACACAAGAACATGTTGAAGCCATGAGAAAACTCATTCAAAAAGCTGATGTGATTTATCCAAACATTACAGAAGCCTGTCTATTAACAGAAACGCCCTATCCTTCTGGAAAAATCTCGATGGATTTTACAAGGGAGCTCGCTAAGAAACTAGCCGAACTCGGGCCCGAGTACATCATTATTACGGGGTGCCCTGATAGCGAAGAGTTCACAGGTGTTCAACTTTATACCAAAGAGACGGATGAATTCTTTGATTTCTACAAAACAAAGTATCCGCATCATTTTTACGGAACAGGTGATACACTGGCGGCTCTTGCAACTGCATGCATCTTACAAGAGATGTCTATAGAAGACGCATTGTCATTCACGTTGAAATTCATCGACGAAGTGCTTCAATTAAGCAGCCAGCAACCGGAACAAATTCCATTCGGCCTTCCAATCGAGAAAAAACTTGGAATGCTAACCACAAAATTTACTACTGAGGTGTCATTATGAAAAATACAGATTTAAGAAATATCGTAGAAACAAGCTTATTTGCAGCTTTAATCTTCTTGGGAGTTAGCGTCTTTAGAATCCCAATGCCATTCACTACACAGTTCGTCCACTTCGGGAACGCACTTGTTGTCGTTGGATGTTTACTCTTTGGAACCAAACGTGGTGCTCTCGCTGCATCTATCGGTCTTGGAATCTTTGATTTATTAAACGGCTACGCTTCAGTTGTTTGGGAAACGATTCTTGAATCCTTAATCGTCTGCTATGTGATTCATCTTGTTTACGAAAAATTATTAAAGAAAAACGACAAAATCGGAAATATCATCGCAGTCGGTGTTGTTGCTGCAATTGTAAAAATTATTGTCAACATCATTAAATACACATTCTTACGAGGTATGATTGTCGGTGGTCTTGCCTTAGTTCCAGCATTCATTCAAGCCATCAATAAAATTACAGGAACATTTGGATCAGCTATCTTCACAGTAGTTGCAGTCCCAATCGTTTACCCACTCTTCAAAGAAGCACTAAAACGAGTAAGAAGATAAACAAAACAGCTATTACGAAACCAATCGTAATAGCTGTTTCTTTTTCCCTCCACAGAAGGATATTAGAAAGAGTACAAATCAAATAAAACTCCTCGGAGTTATTGTGGCAATAGTAGGGAATCATAACCAATGTGAATTAGGGAGAGTTGCGATTTATTCGCTACTCTCCCTTTGAAGCTTGGTAGGCTTGAGACCTCAGGCTCAAGCCGGTATCCTACTATTCTTGCCACAATAACAACTCCGACAAAGTCTTAGCACCATTTCCCTTCCCTCGCAGAGGGCTATTAGAAATACGCAAAAAAAGAACTCCTTGGAGTTATTATGGCAATGGTAGGAACTTATAACCAATGTGAATTAGGGAGAGTTGCGATTATTCGCTACTCTCCCTTTGAAGCTTGGTAGGCTTGAGACCTCAGGCTCAAGCCG
>JAGZLX010000001.1 GCA_018364485.1 Granulicatella adiacens | reverse complement strand
ACTTGTTTCTTCGTTGTCTTGCCCCCGCAAAGACAAATAGGATTGACCTAGCCTAAAAAGGCGAAGGTCAATCCATTTGTCTACTGCGTCTAACTCTATGCAGTTTTTTCATAATGTTCACCAGTCCGGTGCAGTTATTTCTATCACTTTTTAAATCTTTTTCCCGTTTCTTGCCAAAGATGAAGTGCGGACTCCGCAAAACAACATCACGTGATAACTGCGCATCACAGAATTGGTAAAAAAACGGAGTCCCCCTAGGATTCCATAGTATGAATAATAGAGAGAAGCAACCGATGTGAATTACTGCCACTAAGAAATTTATTTCTAAGTGGCAGTTTGAAGCTCGGTAGGAGCCAAGACGTAGACTTGGCCCGGTGCCTCTATTATCAATACTATGGAGTTATCCTAGGGGGACGTAGTTCCCACTATTTTCTCATCGCTGAAATCACGCGATAGCCTTTTTGTGCGATAAAGTCCGCCACTTCATCGGGCTCAGTTGAGTCCACATGAAGCACCACTTGCACTTTCCCATCGCGATGGAATACAGAAATCGTCGAAACGTTCACGTTGTTTTCGCGCAACACATTTGAAATTTCTTCCAGAGGACCAGGTTTGTCCTCATTGATTTCAATGAATAAACGAGAACCTGGAGTGTTGTATCCAGAAATTTCGATAAAGGCATCGAAAATATCTTTGTCGGTAATAATCCCTTCCACGTGTCCACGCGCATCTACGACTGGCAGGACGCCGACTTTTTGTTGACGCATCAGAGACGCCGCTTCTTCTAATAATGTATGAGCCTTCACTGTTAAAACTTGCTTTTGCATAATTTCGCTTGCAGCCGTCTTGTTTAATAAGTAGTTCAACTCATGCATCGATAGGCTTGTCGCCATTGAAGGTGAATGCCCTGCAACAAGTTCTTCTGTTAACAGTCCGACTAATTTCCCATCTTCCACAACTGGCAAGCGGTGAATGTCGTGCTCCTTCATTAAGTCTAGAGCTTTCATAACCGTTGTTTCAGGCGTTACTGTAATAACGTTGGTTGACATATAATCTTTAACTTCCATGATTACCCTCCTAGATATGCTTTCTGAATTTCATCACTTTCTAACAACTCTTGTCCTGTACCGCTAAGAACCACTGATCCAGTTTCTAGTACATACGCACGATTTGAAATCGACAATGCCATTTTCGCATTTTGCTCGATTAATAAAACTGTTGTCCCTGTCTTTTGGATTTCTTGAATGATTTTGAAAATCTCGCGGATGAAGATTGGCGCTAACCCCATTGAAGGTTCATCCAACAATAATAGTTTTGGACGGCTCATTAATGCACGGCCCATCGCTAACATTTGTTGTTCCCCACCTGAGAGCGTTTGTGCATCTTGGTCTTTACGTTCTTTCAAGATTGGGAAACGTTCGAAGACGGCTTCCATATCTTTTTGAATTTCTTCTTTATCCTTACGTAGAAAAGCCCCTAGTTCAAGGTTTTCTTTTACCGTTAATCCTGGGAATACGTGACGACCTTCCGGCACTTGCACGAGCCCTTTCTCAACGATTTTCTTCGCAGATGTCGAAGCGATGTTCTCACCTAAGTAGACGATTTCGCCTTCTGAAGGATGGATGAGTCCTGATAAAGTCTTCAAGATGGTTGACTTTCCGGCACCGTTTGCCCCGATTAAAGACACGATTTCCCCTTCATTGACTGTAAAATCCACATTACGTACGGCTTGAATCATTCCGTAATGAACTGATAAATTTTTAACTTCTAACATCTACTCACCTCCTAAGTACGCTTTAATAACTGCAGGATTTTGTTTGATTTCTTCTGGAGTTCCTTCTGCAAGCAGTCTTCCATATTCCAACACGTAAATGCGTTGGCAGATTTTCATGACAAGCGACATATCGTGTTCGATTAACACAACGGTTAAATCAAATTCTCTTTGAATTTTGGCAATCAATTCGGTTAATTGAGCCGTTTCTTGAGGGTTCATCCCCGCTGCAGGTTCATCTAAAAATAAGACTTTTGGTTTTGTCGCTAAGGCACGAACGATTTCCAATTCACGTTGTTGCCCATAAGCTAAGTTTTTTGCCTTTTCATCTTTGAGTGTATCTAACTCGAAAATCTTTAGCAATTCAACCGCTTCTTCGCGCATTTTCGCTTCTGTATCATAGTATTTCTTCGTACGGAATAATGTTGAGAACAATGAATCGCTCGAGTGTGCGTGCATGGCAATCATTACATTTTCGAGTACCGTTAAATCTTTAAACAAGCGAATATTTTGGAAGGTACGCGCCATCCCTAGGCTTGTACGCTTGTAGGGCGGAAGTCCGTTTAAGTTTTTCAACTGTCCGTCTACTTCTAAGCTAACCGTTCCTTCTGTTGGCTCATAAACCCCTGTTAACAAGTTGAAGAAAGTCGTTTTCCCAGCCCCGTTCGGCCCGATGAGTCCGATTAACTCGCCCTTGTTTACTTTCATCGAAACGTTAGAGACCGCAGAAAGTCCGCCAAAGTTTTTTGTTAGTCCATTAACTTCTAATAACATTACTTCCCACTCTCCTTTGTTTCTTTCTTCTTAGAAAACTTGAAGTCTCCTAGTTTGAATTCCCAAGTACCAAGCAATCCACCTGGACGGAAAATCATAATTAAGATTAACGCTACCGCATAGATGATCATACGTAATTGTCCAAATGGTTGTAGGACAAGGTTGATGATTCCAAGTAATACGGCCGCCACGAATGAACCTGTGAAACTTCCGATACCACCGAATACCACGATGATTAACACTTCGATTGATTTCATGAACGTGAAGTCACTTGGCGTTACCGCTCCAAGCGTTGTGGCAGAAAGCGTTCCACCGATACTTGCAGTGGCTGCTCCTAATACGAAGGCCAAGATTTTATATTTCGTCACTTGAACCCCCATCGATTCCGCAGCAATTTCGTCTTGTAAGACCGCATAAGTGGCACGACCTGCACTACTGAAGGTGTAGTTCAAGATTAAGATGGTTGTTAATACTAAGGCGATATACGTAATCGTCCATGTGTTTGTTAAAGGCACCCCACTGATACCAGCAGCACCGTTTGTGATTTTCATATTTGTCACGGCAACACGGATGATTTCCGCAACCCCAAGAGTCGCAATCGCTAGGTAGTCCCCTTTTAAACGAAGCGTTGGTAATCCAACAAGGAACGCGACGATAACAGAGATGACTACTCCGACTGCCATCCCAGCAAATAATCCAGGAAGACCGTTCATCATTTTTCCAAGAATCGCACCGCTATAAGAACCAATCGCGATAAATCCGGCATGCCCAAGTGAGAACTGTCCGGCAACCCCAAGAATAAGGTTCAATCCAACGGCGTAGATGATATTGATCATGATATTAATGAAGGTACTTTCGTAGTAGAAGTTAATCACTCCTGTTTGTACAAGTACGAAAAGAAGAGCGTACATTCCTAATGCGAACAGCGTCCAACGAATATTCTTTTTATGAAATCTTTGCATCTTCTTCACCTACACTTTCTCTCTGACATTTTTACCAAACAATCCAGCTGGTAACACGATTAAAATAATGAATAATAGGAAGTAAACGACTCCGTCACGGTATGGTGAGTAACCGAAGAAGCTTACCATTGTTTCTAATAAACCGATGAGGTACCCACCGACCATGGCCCCAGGAATACTACCGATACCACCAAGTACGGCCGCAACAAAGGCTTTTAGTCCGACTGTAATCCCCATTGTTGTTGAAATCGTATTGTAGTACACTCCAACAAGGACTCCGGCAATCCCGGCAAGCGCTGAACCGAGTGCGAATGTAAAGGAAATCACTCCGTCTACGTCAATCCCCATCAGTTGAGCTGCTTGCTCATCCACGGCAACCGCACGCATGGCTTTCCCCATTTTTGTATAACGAACGATAAATTGTAATAACGCCATTAAGACTACGGTAACTCCGAAAATCAAAATTTGTTTTCCATTGACTGAAACGTCTCCGAATAATGTGATCGTTTCAGTTCCGAAGTCTGAAGGAAACGGACGAGATTCCGCTCCAAAGAAATAACTCATTGCATTTTCTAATAGGTATGACACCCCGATCGCCGTAATCAACGCGGCTACACGAGTGGATTTACGAAGCGGCTTGTAGGCCACACGTTCAATCACAACCCCTAAGACCGCACAAGCAACCATCGCTACCAAGAGCGCTACGAATACATTCATCTTCAAGACCATTACGGCAAAATATCCAATGAACGCCCCCATCATGTACACATCCCCGTGTGCGAAGTTAATGAGCTTAATTGTTCCATAAACCATGGTATATCCAAGTGCAATCAACGCGTAAATACTTCCGACTGCTAGCCCGTTTACCAATTGTTGAACTAACAACTCCATATATTTTCTCCTTTCAAATCTATCCTTTATCTAGTGGAAAAGAGAGGCGGAAGTCCCCTTCGTGCCTCTCTTAAAAAATACTGTTAAAACTTAATTAGTCAGCTGAGTACTCTTGAGCACTTACTTCTTGTCCGTTTTGGAACTCGATGACAACTGCTGATTTCACTGGTGTGTGGTCTGCACCCATTGAGAATGTACCTGTGACACCATCGAAGTCTTTTGTTTCTGCTAAAGCTTTTGTGATTGCTTGAGGATCAGTTGAGCCTGCTTTTTCGATAGCTTTCATTAACAATTGAGTGGCATCATAACTTAAAGCGGCGAAAGTATCTGGGTTTGCACCATATTTTTCTTTGTACGCTTTAACGAACGCTTGAACGTCTGCATCATCACTTAATGTTGAGAAGTGTGAAGTGTAGTAAACGTTAGAAAGGTTTGAGCTGTTACCTGCTAATGCTGCTAACTTGTCACTTGAAAGTCCGTCCCCACCAACGATTGGTTGAGTGATACCCATTTCACGTGCTTGTTTGATGATTAGACCAACTTCTTCGTAGTAACCAGGAACATATAATACATCGAAGTCTTTAGATTTCAATGTTGTTAATACTGCTTGGAAGTCTGTGTCTTTTGATTGGTAGTATTCACGAGTTACAACTGTTCCACCGATTTTGCTGTCAGTGTAAGTTTTTTCAAAGGCATCTGCTAACCCTTTAGAGTAGTCATTACCTGTATCTTGTAAGATGGCTACTTTAGCATTTCCGAATTTCTTGTGTACGAAGTTTGCTCCTACAACCCCTTGGTAGCTGTCAGAGAAACATACACGGTAGATGTATTCATATACTGAAGATGCATCTTCTGCGTTTTTCAATGTTACGCCGTCCCCTGTTGTTGCTGGGAAGACTGTTGGGATTTTTGCTTGTTCGTTAACTGGGATTGATACTGAAGCATCCCCTGTTGTTGCTGGCCCGACAACGCCAACCACTTTCTCAGAAGCTAATTTCTTCGCTACAGAAGCAACTTCTGTTTTGTCTGATTTGTTATCGTATGAAACGTATTTTAATTCCTTATCTAATAACTTCCCTTTTTGTTCTACGGCTAATTGAGCACCGTTGTTCATAGAAGTACCGTAAGTCGCTACGTTCCCTGTTAACTCGAAGTTCCCTCCGATTTTGACTGTATTACTATCTGCTGCGTTTCCACAACCTGCTAAAATTGCTGCAACCACAGCGCCTAATGTGAATTTCTTTAATTTCATAAGATCCCTCTTTTCATGGATGAATTTTTCAACTTGAGAGTAGTATATAATATTCTGACAATTCATGCAATAGATAACTCGTATTTTTTGAAAAAATATTTTGTTTACATTTTTATCGTTTTCATTTTCATTTTTCTTATAATTATTTTCATTCTTTTCAAGTTATAAATAGGTATTATTTACACCTAAAGTGTGATATATTGTATTTTAGCAATTTAGTGTGTGACACAACTAACAAGAAAAGGGAGAAAGAAATGAGAGCATTACTTTCAAAAAATCAAAACCGACAAATTGATATTGTAGACTATTTAGTCCAAGCAAACGGCTGGGTTCATATCGACGAGCTTGCAAAAGCGTTTAAAGTTTCTACCCGCGCCATTAAAATCGACCTCGCTTTTTTACGCGATAAGATTGAAGGATTAGATATCCTCTTCTCGACGAACGGGGTACGTATTGAATTACCACAAAACTTAAGTACGGAAGTGGTTTATCCTTATTATTATTCACATTCTATTTGCTACGAAATTCTGGAACAATTATTCTTACACGAAGAAACCACTGTCTCAGAAATGACACAAAAACTATTTATTACGACTTCAACATTGAATCGTTACATTCAAAAAATCAACAATAGCTTAAAGAAAAAATTCGATTTCCAAATCTCGAAGAAAAACTTACAATTTATTGGAAATGAACAAGACATTCGTTTCTTCTTCATTCAATATTTTGCTGAAAAGACACCTTTCTTCGAATGGCCATTCGACTTTGTAGACGAAGCTTCACTTGAAAAGATTTTAGCTGACCTCTTCAAGTCTTCAAACTTCCCACAAAGCTTTGAAGGGTTCCGTGTCTTCAAGATGATCTTCACGGTGAACTTCTTCCGTGCTTATCAAGGACATTTCGTACAAAACATCGAAGCAAAAGACAAATTCTATGATTACTACAATCAATTAGAAGGCCTAGACGAAATCGTTGCGCAATTTGTAAAAGAAACAGGAATCAACGTGACTCCAGAAATTCTGGAACAATCCTTCTCTATTTTCTTACAACCGCACTTCTTCTTAAACGTCGAAGAGTTCTCAGCGGCACGTCAAGAAAACGTCCGTGACCGCCTATCCTTCGATACATTAGTGACGAACATCCAAAGTCTTGAAAAACGTTACGGCTTGAAGTGTGAAAACTATGATTTACTATTGTGGCACTTACATAACACGTCTCAATTAGAACGTATCGAAGTGCACTCAGACTTTATCTTATTCGATAAGAAGAAACCATTGATGAACTTCTTCAAGTCGCTTTCACCTGAGTTCTACAATGATGTTGCAGCACTCCTTGAGCAATACCAGCACGAGATTAAAAACGTAAAACGTCAACGAAACATCTCACACTTGATTTACACGTTCTACACGCACTGGGAAGGTCTTGTTGCTCAGTTGCAAGCCAAACAAGAGAAAATCAAGGTGTTGATCTTAAACGATTTCGACGAATACTATCCAAAATTCTTGGCATCGTATTTAGAACACAACGCGGCAAACCGCTTCGAGTATCATACGTATGACCAGCTTGAAATTTCGTTAGATATTCTAGAGAAATCAGATTACAAGATTATTTTGAGCAACTTTGCTCTTCCTGAAATTAAAGGGAAAACGGTGATCTGCTCGCATGATTTGAGTATGATTGACCTCGTAAACGAGTTGAATAAACAATAGAAAGATGCCCCTGCAATGCAGGGGCATCTTTCTGTTGCATACTAATCTTTTTTTGTAAAACTTACGTTTTTCTTACAAGCCTTTTTGAACGGTTGCGGTTAGCTTCATAGCTACGGTAATGGGGCACCGGATTGAGCCTAACGTCTCAATTCCTACCAAGCTTCAAACTGACTCTACGGGTTTCACCCTAGAGTCAGTAATTCACATTGGTTGCTATCCCCCATTACTGTTGCTATAGAACCGCAACGTTCTTCAGGCTTGTAAGAAAATGAGATTTTTTTGCAAAAAAGTGAAGTGCTAGAAAGCGCGCTGTAATGAGGTTTTGGTGAAAAACGGAGAAATTGGGTTGGTGCTGGGGATGAGTCGTTGTGGCTGGAAAACGTGATAGGTACGGTCTTTTTGAAGAGGCAAGAGTCCTTCACGTAACTTGCCCAAAATTCACTTATAAGTGAATTTTGGGCAACTGGTTTCAATATATTAAAGTTTGGTTTATTTAGTCAGCCTTTTCCCAAAAGAGCGCAAATTGGATGGCTAACTCCGCGATTCGATCCTTGCTATCTAAATCCTCATGATTAGATAAGGTTCGGATATCCCATTGCTCTTCCGAGAGGTGGTCTGCTGCGTAGAAGAAATGGCAGAGCTCCAAGTCCCTAAAAGCTGCTAAGGCTGCCACTGCCGAACATTCCATATCCACACAGATGGCCCCTGCTTCCTTTGGTCGCTTCATCTTGTCGATGGTTTCTCGGTACGGTGCATCTGTCGTCCACACTTTTCCTGACTGATAGGAAACCTTGTGACTGTCCAGAAAGGCTTGGAAGAGAGAAAGGGATTTCTTGTTTACTTCCACTTCGTCGCTAGCCGGAAGATAGTGGTAACTGGTCCCCTCGTCTCGAAGGGCAGCTGTTGGAATGATGATGGAGGTCGCTTCGATATCTCGATCTAAAACCCCACAAGTCCCAAAGAGCACAAGTTTTTCCATCCCAAACTGAATCAAATCCTCTAAAATTCCCACACAGGAAGCAGCCCCAACTGGTGCATTAAAGGCAGCAATCTGTTGGTCTCCTATCGTGATACCATAGACACAGACTTCAAAATTAGCCATGGAGGTTCTTGCAATGACCTCATGATCGTAATTCTCAAGGAGGCGAGCAAAAGTTACTCTTGAAAAGCAAGAGATGACTACTTTGGGAAATCCTTCAATTGGTTGGTGTAAGTCTTGTGGATTAATAATAGCCTGTCGGTTGGGGTCAAATTCTTCTAAGATCATGTCCTATACCTCTTTCATTCAAATTATAATTCAATATTATACCACAATTAGATTCTAGATATATTTTTAATCCTCATAAAAATATAATTCTATTGAAAAACACCCCAAAAGTTAGATTTTCTGTCTAACTTTTGGGATGCACTTCAAAAAATGGCTTGGAGCGTGTAGTCCAAGCCATTTTTATTTACATTATTTAACTTCTGTATAACCGATTGATTCTAATTTTTGAGCTGCTGTTGAGAAGTCATCGAATGATTTGTTCACGATTTTAGCGTCTTTTAGAACAATTTTGCCTTCGCTATCTGTGATTAAATCTGTTAATCCGATTGCGTAAACTTGTTTACCAGCGTATTTGTATTCTACTTGAACAACCATTACTAAGTTTCCGTTACCAGTAACGAATTTGTCTGATAATGCGCTTGTAGTAACGTTTTTAGAAACGCCACGGTAGTAAGTTTTGTCGAATGTTACTGTTGCATCAGAGTAGCGTTTGTTGATTTCTTCTTTTACTTTCGCTAACACTTCATCTTTGTTCTTAACGTCATCAAATTTGTCAGCAACTGTCTTCAATCCTTTAACAGGAAGAGTGAAGCTACCGTCACCTTCTAATACATAACCGCGGTTTTCTAATGTGCTACTGAAGTCACCGTCTAAAACGATTTTAGCGTCTTTTCCGTTTTCTAATTCGCCGTCGTTTTCAACTTTGAAACGTAAGAATGACAATTTAGAATCTGTTACACGAACTTCTGCATGACCAACTTTGTTATAGCCCTCAACTTCTAATGAAGTAATTTTTGCTAATTCTTCAGTATTTAATTTCTTCGCTTCTTTTAAGCCGCTAACTTTAACTTTTGTTTCTTTTGGAAGGTTAAAGTATTTTTCAGCATCTTTATCTGAAGCGAAAGTGAATGTGATTTCTTCGTCGTTTGATAATCCATCTGTCTTACTTGGAGTTACTTTCACTTTTGTTGCAGCCACACGAACTTCTGCTTCTGTTTTCGCATCTGCTTTAGGGTTTGCTACTAAGAACTCTTTTACTAACTCTTGAGTATCTACTTGATATACAAGTTCACCTTTTGTATCTAACCCAGTAAAAGTCGTTTTGATAGATTCACCAGCGTCTACTTTTTTTACGCCACAAGCAGCAAGTAACACAGTCGCTACTAAACAGAATAATGTTAACAGTCTTTTTTTCATGATTTCCTCCTGAAAAGCTTTTCTATTTTTTGATTACTTTTTCCATTATAAATTCTATTACACGATTTTTCAATACCATTTTGTATCGGCTTGCGCTTCTTTTTCGTTCGTGCTAAGGTGAATCTAACGAACTTTTTTACACATCGGAGGCTTTATGAATCAAAAAATCCCCGTATGGAAAACCATCCGCTTTACATTAGGCAATTTAATGCAAAATAGCTGGATGTATTTACGAAATTCCATTTTCTTACAATTTTTTATATCCGTGTTTGGATTCGGTCTGCTCACGCTGATTTTTAGAGGCATGCTCCTTATCACAGGACAGTCCAATTTAAACTTCACCAATTTTAAAACAGTCCTGCTGAGTCCGGGATCCATCCCGCTACTGATTCTCTATTTATTGGCATTCGCGTTTCTTATCTTCATGGAGTTCTCGATTCTCATCTTCATGATTTACGGAACGATTCGCGGCATTCATTTTTCATGGCGTAGTAGTATTCAAAATGCATTTAGTGAACTCAAGCAATTACTAAACGGCCATTTTATTACGTTCTGGCTGTACTTTTTAACGCTCCTGCCCATCGTCAATATCGGTGAGCTGACGTTTATTTCTAAAAACATTACCATTCCAGAATTTATTACGGGTGAAATCACTAAGACGAGTGCCGGTACTCTCTTCTACTTAGGTCTGGTCGTTGTGCTGCTCTACTTTCACGCACGAAGCGCTCTTGCGATTCCGCTTCAAATTCTTACCGACCAGCCATTTACCACAAATATCATCACGAGTTGGAAGCTAACGAAGAAGAACGTTGCGCGCCTGCTCCTGATTTCGGCAGTCGTCGAAGGGGTGCTAGCCATTCTTGTTATTTTCATCTCGCTTGGTAGTGTCGCCCTCGTTGAATTCCTAGACCCAAATGGCACAAATACGCTTCTGTTAAGTAGTGTCCTCGCCATCGCAAAACTGCTTCAAGGATTTATTATTCTCTATACGAAGATTGCCACTTTTATTTTCATGACGAAAATCATTCACGATAATAAGTTGGCGTCCCTTGAGGTGTATCATCACCACGAAGAAATTAAGCATAAGCGTACCATCGTCACAACCGCCGCCCTCATCTTTGTAATAGGAAGCGGGGTTCTCACAACGCTCACCACTTACAGAACTGAGTCGGCCAATGACCCTATCATCATCGGTCACCGTGGCTATGTCGATGAAGCCGTTGAGAATTCGATTGAAGGCATCAAAGCAGCCAAAGAAGCTGGCGCCAATATGGTAGAGATGGATATTCTTCTGACAAAAGACAATCAATTCGTCGTCATGCACGACTATAACTTGAAGCGCTTAGCTGGCCTGAATAAACGCGTGCAAGACATGACCCTAGACGAGGTTCGCGGTCTCCCAATCGAACAAGACGACTTCAAGAGCCACATTCCTACTTTTGAGGAGTTTTTCAAAGCGGCCAAAGAAATCGGTATGCCGCTTGTCATCGAGCTCAAGCCACATGGCGGTGAACCTGCCAACTACGTGGATCTTTTCATCGCAAAATACAAAGAGCTCGCCATCGACAACTCAAACAAGGTCATGTCCCTTGATTTGAAAGTCATGGAAGAACTCGAGGCAAAAGCACCGGAAATCACGACTGGGTTCGTCATTCCCATCCAATTTGGCGGATTCGGAAACGCGAAGGTGGATTTCTATGTGGTAGAAGATTTTTCTTACCAGGAACTGGCGGTACTGCATGCGCAGGAGACAGGACATGAGGTGTTTGTCTGGACCATTAATACGGATGAGGCCCTCCAGAAATACGTAGACAGCCCGGTAAACGGGATCATCACAGACAAAGTCGCGCTCGCCAAAGCCATTCAAGAGGAGCACAAAACCAAAAACAGTTTAATGGACCGCTTCTTACGCACGTTGAATGTTACAATTGCTAAATAAAATAAAAACACTACTAGCTCCTTCGGAGGCCTACATAGTAGTGAGAACAGCTGCACCGGATTGAGCCGAAGTCTCAATTCCTACCGAATTTCAAACGGACTCTAGAAAATGAATTTCCAGAGTCCGTAATTCTCTTCGGTTGCACTCGCTATTCTCACTACTATAGTCTCCGAGGAGCTTTCGTGTTTTTATTAGAGCACATTCAGACTGCGTAGAACCTGTGCATGAAATATTGTTGGGTGAAGTTTTAAATAGTTTGTCAGTGTGACTTGGTCTGTGTGAAGCGTATTTCTGGAGGACGGGGAAAGGGAAAAGAGGCAGAGAGTGCCGGGCACTTTCTTCTCCGTTCTAGCCTCTCCTGGAGGACAAACTTTGAAGCAGTTGTCCAATATAGGGGGGTTATAAAAAAGGCTTTGTTCCAATAAAAAGATGAGCACGAGTAGAATAAAATAAGCTGTGGACTTTCCAGACTCTATAGTAAAAGCTATAAGGATTTGAAGTTCGGCAGGAGTTGAGACCTTGGCTCAACCCGGTGCCCTTATAGCCTTTACTATGAAGATGTCTAGGACACTGCACATACTACCTCGTCTCCCTTTCCCAACGGACAAACTTTGAAGTGCTTACCCATACTGGATGGCTAATATGATAGAAAGCCAAGGGATACTGCTATGTACAATGAATGAAACATAACAAAAAAAGCCTCTATGCGAAAAGACTTTCCACAACAAGGAATCCTTCGGATGTATAGTGGTAATCGTAAGGGAATCATAACCAATGTGAATTACTGACTCTAGGGTGTAACCCGTAGAGTCAGTTTGAAGCTTGGTAGTCAGGAGACATTTGGCTCCTGACGGTATCCTTACAATTACCACTATACAAACATCCGAAAGGATTCGAATGTTGTGGAACTGCTCTTCAATATAGAGGCTTTTTAACTGTTAATGATTTATTGTGAGCTACTACTTTGAGTATCCCTTGGGTTCCTACTATCCAATTTTTGTAACGCCACCCATGTATGGTACAAGTACTTCAGGGATTGTCACGCTACCGTCTTCGTTTTGATAGTTCTCTAGGATAGCTGCCACAGTACGTCCTACTGCCAATCCTGAACCATTCAATGTGTGCACCAATTCAATCTTGCCGCTGTCTTCACGACGGAAACGAATTTTCGCACGACGCGCTTGAAAGTCCACACAGTTTGAGCAAGAACTGATTTCACGGTACGTATCTTGCGCTGGAATCCACACTTCAACGTCATAAGTTTTAGAAGCTGAGAATCCCATGTCGCCAGTACATAACACGATTGTACGGAATGGCAAACCTAATCCGCGTAGGACATCTTCTGCGTTATCTGTCATTTTTTCTAATTCATCGAATGAATCTTCTGGTTTTGCGAATTTCACCATTTCTACTTTGTTAAATTGGTGAAGACGGATTAATCCACGAGTATCGCGGCCCGCACTACCTGCTTCAGAACGGAATGATGGGCTAAGCGCTGTGAAGTAAATTGGTAATTGCGCTTCGTCTAAGATTTCGTTTGCGTAGTAGTTTGTTAATGGAACTTCTGCTGTTGGGATTAATGTTAAGTTGCGTTCGTCGGTTAATTGGAACACATCTTCTTTGAATTTAGGGAATTGACCTGTACCGTACATTGATTGTTCGTTTACCATGTATGGTGTGATCATTTCAGTGTAGCCATGTTTTTCAACGTGTAAATCAAGCATGTAGTTGTAAATCGCACGTTCTAGGCGAGCACCTAAGCCTTTGTAGTATACAAAGCGGCTTCCTGATACTTTAGCTCCGCGTTCGAAGTCTAAGATGCCTAATGATTCAGCGATTTCCCAGTGTGGTTTTGGTTCGAAGTCGAATACGCGAGGAGTTCCTTCACGACGAATTTCAACGTTTTCTGTTTCGTCTGCCCCTACTGGCACGCCTTCTGCAGCTGTGTTTGGTAAGCGAGATGCGATGTATTCTACTTTTTCTTCCACTTCTGCTAAATGAGCGTCTGTTGCTTTGATGTCTTCGCCGACTTGTTTCATTTCAGCGATTTTCTCTGTTGCGTCTTCCTTGTTGCGTTTTAGAAGAGAGATTTCCTCTGTCACTGTATTACGGAATTGTTCTAATTGTTCTGTCTTTGTAATTAAAGCGCGACGTTCTTCATCTAAGTCACGTAACTCTTCTACTGTTGCGCGGTCAACTCCACGGTTTCCTAGCGCTGTAGCCACTTCTTCAAAATTTTCACGAATGCGTTTGATATCTAACATCGTTTTCCCTCCATTTTATGTTTTCTGTATAAAAAATACTCCGTCCCAGACAATTGTCTAAGGGACGAAGTAGAGTAATTTTCTTCGCGGTACCACCCGGTTTCAATGTTTCCATTGCGCTCATTTATGGGATAACGGTTTTCTCCGGATAGCTTAATCAATGTTTTCGCTCTCGCACCGTATGTGGATTCGCTGGTCTCTCTTTACTAGTTTTCACCAACCACTAGCTCTCTACAAAAGGATCGCAGTTACTATTCATACTGTATCATTTGTCTAAAATTGTACACGTCTCTAGTGAAAAGTGCAAGCCTTTTAGCAAAAATTCCTAGTTCGAACTTTCTGGTGAGAAGACACTTTGGATTTTGCTCCAAATGCCCCCAAAGAAGTCTTGAACTTTTTGAACCATTTGGTCGATAAATCCTTTCGCTCCACGCACACCTTCTGTCACGACATTAGAATTTTCTACATCGAATGCGGCCAAAGCTTCCACCGTTCCGTGGTCTTTTCCATCGACATAGCCAAGGTTTTCTCCTGGCATCTCAAAATTCAATGTCCCAACCGTTTGCCCTGCCGTCACAGGAGCTTTCACTTTGCCATCTTCTGTCTTTACGTCATCAGAAGGTGTAAATGAAATCTTGATCTGGCTCAGTGCTGTTCCTTTTGGTACGGCCGCAATAAAAGTTTTCCCGTAATCCACGCCAAGCGTCTCTTCCGTTCCACCTTCTAATTGGATAGGCGCCAAGTTTTGAACGGATTTTCCTGGTGCGCCGACAAGAAGGCCTTCATATTTCTTGAACACTTCATCTAATAGATGTCTTGTTACTTTGAAACGATTAAGCGGCTCTTTAGACCCCATCGATACGACAATCACCGAGAAGCCGTTGCGTGTGGCAGTCGTTGTAATCGACGCTCCGCTGGCATCACTCGTTCCTGTCTTCAACCCTGTGACCCCTTCGTATTCGAAGAGTAGCCCTGGAAGAAGATAGTTAAAGTTATCCATCTTCGTTGTTCCTGAACTATTTGGACGGAATGTCTTTGTGGAAATCGATGATACATTTAAAATCTCAGGGAAATCATTCACCAAGTTCTTCGCGATAATCGCTACCGAACGAGCTGACATGCTGTTTTCATCTTCATCACCATACGACGGATTTTTATCAGCGCCGCCGTATTTATTCGGTAGGCCCGTTACGTTAATAATCGTTGCGTCTTTAATGCCCCACTCATCGAGTTTGGCTTTCATTCGTTCAATCCAGTTGGCTTCAGAACCTCCGATATATTCGGCCACCGCTAATGTTGCGGCGTTGGCTGAATAGATGGAAATCGCATCGAATAATTCTTTAATCGTGTATTTTTCACTTGGTAAAAGCGGTACGTTGGATAAGCTATAGTTCGCACTCAATTGGTGAACGCGGTCGCTTACTGGGATTTGTGTTTCCCAAGTTACCTCTCCATTTTTAATCGCTTCTAAAATTAAATATTGTGAAATCATTTTACTCATGGAAGCAATCCCGCGAACTTCATCTTGATTGTTTTGCATCAAAATTTTTCCGCTCGTTTGCTCGATTGCGATGTAGCTTTGTACATCTTGAATCGCAGCTGCTTCCTCTTTTGCTTTTGCGTCATCTTGCGCATAAATTACTGGTGTCACCGTCGTTGCTCCTACAGCGAAAATGCTGAGTGCACAGACGATTTTCTTCACCCATGTACGAGGACTTTTCATTATGTATATCTCCTAATTTCTCTCAAATCTGCTTATTAATGTTACCGAAAAATAAGTCGAAAAACAATGGTAAACTGATTAATCTTTTATTACAAAATAGGAAGGATTTTTTAATCTCATATTCGGTTTTTGTTCGAGCATTTTTGCACATTCCCACCCCTATGCGATTCGTCATTTTTTTGTGTATTACAGCGTTGTAATATTCGAAAAAATCACCCTGACAGAATGAAACCAATCCCCTTCGTTTTTATCTTTTTCAAATTCATATTTTTTCCTATTTTTCGCAACAATTTTGATTGTAAGCGCTTGATATAATGATTTTACAACAATAAGGAGGGATGAAAATGAAAGTAGTCGTTGCGATCGATTCACTAAAAGGGAGCTTGTCTTCACTGGAAGCGGGTCAGGCCATCAAAGAAGGGGTTCAGGTCGTCTATCCTGAAGCCGATGTGGTTGTTCGCCCACTCGCGGATGGTGGTGAAGGAACGGTCGAAGCATTAGCCATCGGGATGGGAGGTGAACTCGTTCATGTGAGCGTCACTGGCCCATTAGGACAACCGGTAACTGCCGAATACGGAATCTTAAAAGCGGACGGGACGCGTCCAAAAACAGCGATCATCGAAATGTCTGCAGCCGCAGGGATTACGCTAGTTCCAGATGAAAAACGCAATCCAATGCATACTACAACATTCGGTGTCGGCGAATTAATTAAAGATGCCATCGATAATGGTTGTCGTCATTTTATCGTGGGAATCGGAGGAAGTGCCACAAACGATGGTGGTATCGGGATGCTGCAAGCGCTCGGATATGATTTCCTAGATAAGGACGGCGCTCCTGTTGCATACGGAGGCGCGGGTCTTCAATCGATTGCTCGTATCCAGGCTGAAAATGTCTTGCCAGAATTAAAAGACTGTACTTTCCGCGTGGCATGTGACGTAACGAATCCGCTCTGTGGTCCGATGGGCTCGAGTGCCATTTACGGTCCACAAAAAGGAGCAACTCCAGAAATGGTGAAGGAACTCGACGAGGCGCTTCTCCACTACGCCGAATTATCGAAAGAAACCTTTGACCATGCCGACCGCCTCTACCCAGGTACGGGTGCAGCCGGAGGAATGGGATTTGCGTTTCTCACTTATACAAATGCGGTTCTTGAGAGCGGCATTAAGATTGTCCTCGAGGAAACAGGACTCGAAGAAGAAATGAAGGATGCCGACTTTGTTATCACCGGTGAAGGACGCTTAGATAGTCAAACAGCTCTTGGTAAAGCTCCAATCGGCGTGGCTCATCTTGCGAAAAAACACGACAAGAAAGTACTCGCCTTTGCAGGATGCCTCACACCAGACGCAGGGGTATGTAACGAGAACGGAATTGATGCTTTCTTCCCAATTTTGCGAAGAGTCATTACCGTTCAAGAAGCAATGGAAAAAGAAACTGCGCGCGAAAATATGATTCGCAGCGTGGAACAAGTATTTCGTTTAATTCAATCAATTCAATAGGAGGAAACTAAAATGACAGCACCAACCTTTTCAACATTAGGGGCCTTAATCGGGCTCGTACTTGCCATTATTTTGATTGTTAAGAAAGTTCATCCGGCCTACAGTTTAATCTTCGGCGCTCTTATCGGCGGATTAATTGGTGGTGGCGGACTTGCGGATACTGTAAAAGCCATGGTTACTGGCGCACAAAGCATGATGTCTCCTGTTCTTCGTATCATGACAAGTGGGATTTTAGCCGGCGCGTTAATTAAGACAGGCTCGGCTGAAACGATTGCCGATACTATTGTGAAGAAACTCGGCCAAAAACGTGCGATTGCCGCGATTGCGATTGCCACAATGATTATTTGTGCCGTTGGAGTCTTCATCGATATCGCCGTTATCACAGTAGCTCCAATTGCCATCGCCATCGCGAAAAAAGCAAATCTTTCTAAAGCAGGGATTTTATTAGCGATGATCGGTGGCGGTAAAGCGGGTAACATCATTTCACCAAACCCGAATACGATTGCCGCATCCGAAGCGTTCGGAATCGACCTTACAGCGTTGATGGTGAAAAACTTAATTCCTGCCTTTGTCGCATTATTCGTAGCGATTATTCTTGCTGGACTCCTTGCTAAAAAAGGCGGCGCACATGAATTTGACGGTATTGACGAATCTGGAACAAGCGGCGTGTCTCTCTCTTTCTTCAAAGCCATGCTTGGACCAATCGTTGTAATCGCCCTTCTTGCACTTCGCTCAATTGCTGGAATTAGCGTGGACCCATTAATCGCACTTCCTCTTGGTGGTTTAGTGACGATTGTTGTAACTGGTCATGCGAAAAACACGGTTGAATTCACTGAATTCGGTCTTAGCAAAGTGATCGGTGTATCGATTCTATTAATCGGTACGGGTACCATCGCTGGAATTATCAAGGCTTCTGCATTGCAAGTCGATATGATTGCTCTTCTTGAAGCAATGAACATGCCAGCCTTCGTCTTAGCTCCACTTTCTGGTATTTTAATGGGGGCTGCGACAGCTTCAACAACTGCTGGTTCAACCATCGCGTCTCAAACCTTCTCTGGCCCATTGACAGCAGCAGGCGTTCCAGCCGTGTCTGCAGCAGCGATGATTCACGCAGGGGCAACGGTGCTCGACTCACTTCCACACGGTTCATTCTTCCATGCAACAGGCGGTTCTGTCTTCATGGCGATTGAAGATCGTATGAAATTAATCCCTTATGAAGCCATCGTTGGTTTATCAAGCACAATCGTCGCAACGATCCTTTACTTAATCGGATTCTAAAAAGAGAGTAGACTCAGTTTAAATGATTTTGGAGAATTCACGGAATTCTATAGTAGCAGTAACGTGAATACGTATTAAAACGAGGGAGAAAGACAGAAAGTTGAATGGAATGAGATAGCTGTTTACAGCGAAACTCATTCCATTCAACCACTGTGCTAAGAGGGCGTAGGATTTATAATCCGTACGCCCTCTTTGAGGCTTTAAAGGTGAGAGACTTTGGCTCGAACCGGTACAACGTTACAGCTACTATGAAGAAATCCGTGAGGATTCGTAGAAATCATATATGCCGGCTACTCTTCTTTTTTGATTCGTGCAATAAAAAAAGAGTCGCTTGGACTCTTTTTGTTAAAACCCTGGATGTTCTTGTAGGAATGCTTCTTCTTCATGAGTGGAAGTTCTTCCAAGTACTCGATTCCTGTGCGGATAGCGTCCGAATCGTTCAATGATTTCACGGTGCATGAGTTCATATTTCTTACGACGCTCAAGCCCTGGTTCGTCAAACCATTTTGCCGCCCAATCATGCACGGCTAATGCTTCTGAATGCATGAACGGCATCACGACAAAGCTACGTTCTTGAATTGAAAACTCATCCCAAAGAGACATTGCCTCTTTGGCAAGAACCACTGCTAATGCATCTGAAGCAAACGCCTTAGCATCATCCCTAAACATATTTCTAGAAAATTGATCTAGCACGATAATTTCTGCCAGGCGTCCTTTTGCACTACGACGCCATTCGGTAGTTTCCCCTGCAACAATCGCTTCGTAAGTTTCTAGAAAACGCGTGCGAATTTCATGATCGAATTCCTCTGATTTCTTAAACCAATCGGCAGGCTCACATTCCACAAACCAGAAATCTAGAACCTCTTGAGGAGTTACTATCATTATTCTACCGCTGCTTTCTTTGTCTTTTCGTCGAGTTGGTCGTTCATACGGCCGTATTTATACCCTTGAAGGTCGACTGTTACAAATAAGAACCCTAAGTCTTGCATCATCGCGTTAATTTCTTCATGATTCTTCACGAGTTTTTCGATTTGGTCTGCGCCGACTTCGATACGCGCTAAGTCTTGATGTACGCGAACACGTACTGGTTCAAATCCACGCTTCGTGAAGTATTCTTCCGCTTTGAAGACTGCTTCTACTTTTTCAGGAGTGATGCGTGTTCCGTATGGGAAACGAGACGCTAAACTGCATGAAGGAGTTTTGTTCCAGTTGGTAACACCTGCACGTTTGGCTAACTCACGAATTTCTGATTTATATAATCCAGCTTCTTGCAAGAGACTACGTACGCCTTCTTCATTACGCGCCTTCACACCTGGGCGATAATCATTGATGTCATCCATAATTAACCCATCTGAAAGCACGGTAAACCCTTCGCTCTCTACATTCTTTTTAATCGTTTGATAGAGCATTTTCTTACTATAATACCAGCTGTTTGGTGTATTTGAGGCGATATGTGGATCGGATAGTTCTTCCATTTCAAGCCCTAGCACACGCGCGCCCATTTCCGTTCCAAGGTCAATTGCTTCACTAAATTCACGGTCTGAGAATAACTCAGAGTTCACTACTGCTGCGATGACATTGTCACGTCCAAGTGTATCCACGGCGATTTTTAATAGGTAACTACTATCAATCCCGCCTGAATATGGGACAACGATTTTCCCAACTTCCTTCAGCAATTCGCGTAATCGTGCTTCTTTTTCATCCATTCTCGGTTCCTTCTTTCTTTATTAAAAGCTTTCGCGTCCTGTAAATTCTTCTAAATAAGCTTTATCTAATACCACTAATTTTTGATTGTGGATTTTAACCACGCCTTCTTCTTTAAGGTCATGAATAATACGGTTTACACTATTACGAGTAGAGATTCCGCAAAATCCTGCGATGTCCTCATTCGTAACGTTGAAATCAATGAGAATTCCACCTTCAGCGTCTACCCCAAATTGATTCATCAATTTATATAGGAAGGAACACACTGCTCCTTTTTTCCCATTCATCGTCATATATTGCAACGACTCGATGGTTTCCGATAATTTATTACGGTAATATTCACGCACGTAATCTTGCAACTGTTGGTCGTTTTTCACGTATTCCCAAAACTTAATACGTGGAATACGGTAGAACGTTGCTTCCTCGCTTTCGATACGGACATTAAACGGCGCTGAGGTATAATTAGATACTTCGTCACGCACTAATGAAACGATATCGACCGGTGTCACATACTCTAAATTAAACTCGCGACCATCCTTCATAATGATACTTGTCTTTACAAACCCATCGATTAACACATACGTATATGCTTGTTCTAACCCACGATAAGCAAGGTACATATGTTTTTTCTTCTTTATAATAGGGGTATTTTCTTTTTCTAAAAATTGAATTAAATATTCTTCGCTGTTCAAATTGAACACTCCTCTAACGTAAATTCCTATACACACTATTATCATCTTATCACAGAAAATGACGTTAACAAATGTTACTAACGTTTGAGACTTCCGAGTGCACTTTTTTATGTATACTTATAATCGTATTAAAATTTTAAGGAGATGTTATCATGGTTGAAATCAAACTACCTTATGACAAAAAATCTATTACTGCTGTAATTCCTGACAAAAACTTTGCTGGATTACTTGAATCAAAAGCTGAAAACTATCACAACCCACTTTCTGAACAAGAAACAGTGGAAAAATCAATGGATAACCCAATTGGTAGCCAAACATTAGAAGAATTAGCAAAAGGTAAAAAAGATATCGTGTTAATCAGTTCTGACCATACACGTCCAGTTCCTTCACATATCATTACACCAATCATTTTACGTCGTATCCGTAGCGTAAACCCAGACGCTCGTATCCGTATTTTAGTTGCGACTGGTTTCCACCGTCCTTCAACTCGTGAAGAGTTAATTAACAAATACGGTCAAGAAATCGTGGACAACGAAGAAATCGTAATGCACATTTCAACAAACGACGAAGACATGGTTAAAATCGGTCAATTACCTTCAGGTGGTGACTGCATCATCAACCGTATCGCTGCTGAAGCAGACTTACTAATCGCTGAAGGATTTATCGAAAGCCACTTCTTCGCTGGATTCTCTGGCGGACGTAAATCAGTTCTTCCTGGGGTTGCTTCATATAAAACAATCATGGCAAACCACAGTGGTGACTTTATCGACTCAGACAAATCACGTACTGGTAACTTAGACCACAACCCAATCCACGAAGATATGTTATATGCAGCACGTACTGCAAACTTAGCCTTCATCGTAAACGTTGTATTAGATGGTGAAAAACATATCATCGGTTCATTTGCCGGAGACATGGTTGAAGCACATAAAGTAGGTTGCGAATTCGTTCGTGAATTAGCTCATGTAACTAAAATCCCTTGCGACATCGCCGTTTCAACAAATGGTGGTTTCCCATTAGACCAAAACATCTACCAAGCTGTTAAAGGTATGACTGCTGCTGAAGCAACAAATAAAGAAGGCGGCGTAATCATCATGGTTGCTGGATGTCAAGATGGTCACGGTGGTGAAGGTTTCTACCGTAACTTAGCAGACGTTAAAGACCCTAAAGACTTCTTAGACCAAGCGATTAACACTCCAAGACTTGAAACAGTTCCAGACCAATGGACTTCTCAAATCTTAGCGCGCATCCTAGTGCACCACCATGTAATCTTTGTATCTGACTTAGTTGAACCAAGTCTTATCACAAATATGCATATGGAATTAGCGAAAACATTTGACGAAGCTCTTGCACGTGCCTTCGAACTTCAAGGAGCAGACGCAAAAGTAACAGTTATCCGCGATGGATTATCTGTTATCGTTGAAGATAAATAATATGAAGCAAGAAGAAATTCTACAACAAGTGAAAGATGGACGCCTCTCGATTGAAGAAGCGTCCACCCTTTTGAAAGGGATTGAAGACATTGGTTACGCGGCCATTGATCTTTCTCGCCAAAAGCGCAATGGATTTCCAGAAATCATCTATGGTGAAGGAAAAAACATTGAACAATTAATTGGCATCATCAGTGCAATGAATGAGCATAAAACAGCCATTCTTGCGACACGCGTGAACGCTGAAAAAGGGGAAGCTCTTAAACAAGCTTTTCCTGAAGGCGTCTATGAACCACTCGGACGTACCTTCGTCCTTAACCCAATCGCACCAAAACATGAACACTACATCGCAGTCGTAACAGCGGGCACAAGCGACATTCCTGTTGCCGAAGAAGCGGCTGTCACTGCTGAGACATTCGGAAATCACGTCAAACGTATTTACGACGTCGGAGTGGCAGGGATTCACCGCCTCTTCAATCGTCTCGAAGACATCCAAGGCGCTAGCGTCGTGATTGTCATCGCCGGTATGGAAGGTGCTCTTGTCAGTGTCGTTGGCGGTTTAGTAGACGTTCCTGTGATTGCCGTTCCAACCAGCATCGGATACGGAACGAATCTTCAAGGCGTGACGACTTTACTCAGCATGCTGACTTCTTGCGCAAGCGGCGTTACTGTCGTGAACATCGACAACGGTTTTGGCGCAGCCTATTCAGCAAGCATGATTAACAACATTCGAGGAGGACTCGCATGAGCACATTATATTTAGAACCATTTTCTGGGCTGAGCGGTGATATGCTAAATGCTCTTCTACTCGATTTAGGAGCCGACCGCAAGCATCTTGAAGAAGCCCTTAAGACGATTTCGCTCGACGGTTATCATCTTCATGTAGACCGCATCGCGAAAAGTAGTATTTGGGGAACAGACTTCGATGTGCATATGGAACACGGTGAAAAAGACCATGGAATCGCTGGCGACTTTGATCATCACCATCACGACCACGGCCATGAACATCACCATGAGCACGAACATACACATGCTCATTCACATACGCAAGAAGAACACACACATGCACACACTCACTCTCATGAGCATACGCATGAACATTCACACGAACATGACCACGATCATCATCATGAGCATGAACATACTCATGACGGTCATTCTCATGAACATACACATAGTCATCATCACCATCACGGAGAAGTTCGTGGGTTGAAAGAAATCGAAACGATCATTCTTTCAAGTGGTGTCAGTGACTTTGTAAAAGAAAAAAGTTTGGAAGTATTCCGTGACATCGCACAAGCGGAAGCAAACGTACACCAAATGCCTGTGGAGGAAATTCACTTCCACGAGGTTGGCGCAACAGACTCTATCATCGACATCATGAGTTTCTTCATTTTATGGGAAACACTCGACATTGATGCGGTTTATAGCACTGCTGTCACAGAAGGTAGCGGAACAATTACTGTTGCACATGGAGTGATGCCTGTACCGGTTCCTGCCGTGATGCAATTAAGACTCGGAACTGCCATTCCATTCTCACAAGACTTTGACATTCATACAGAGCTTGTGACACCAACCGGCCTTGCTCTCTTTAAGGCCATTCGCCCAGTATTTGCACAACCTTCAAACCTAACCGCTACAAAAGTCGGTTACGGTTTTGGAAAACGTGACACGGGTAAATTCAACGCGTTACGCGGAACACTCTTAGAGAAAAGTTCACTTTCTCATCAAGTCGTGACTTCCAATAACGATGAAATCATTCAAATCGATACAACCATCGATGACCAAAGCGGTGAAGAGCTTGGTTACATCATGAGCCTTTTATTAGAAGAAGGCGCGCTTGATGTGCACTACACTCCCGTTTACACAAAGAAAAACCGTCCGGCAACACATCTCACACTTCTCATTCAAGAAGGAGACCTCGAACGGTTTACAGCCATTTTATTCGAACAAACTTCAACGATTGGCTTTCGTTATCAAAACGTTCAACGTAAAGTCATGACTCGCACTTTCGAGACTCAACAAACGAGCCTCGGAGAAGTGAAAGTAAAGAAAAACCAATACGGTACCTTTACAAAATCAACATTAGAATATGAAGACTGTGCTAGAATCGCCCACGAAACTGGATTATCGATTCAAGCCGTCTATCAACAATTAACAAAAGAATTACATTAAGGAGAATCAACCAATGGATCAAACATTTATGCATTTATTATTATCAGAATTTATGGGAACAGCCCTCATGATTATCTTCGGGGTCGGCGTACACTGTGATGACGTCTTGAAGAAAACAAAATACGCTGGAACAGGTCACTTATTCGCCATCACAACATGGGCATTCGGTATCACTGTTACTTTATTCATCTTTGGTGGTGTAAGTATCAACCCTGCTATGGCGCTTGCTAAAGTGGTTTTAGGAGTACTTCCTGCAGAACAATTCATCCCTGTTGCTATCGCTGAATTCTTAGGCGCATTCGCTGGTGCGGTGATCGTATGGTTCATGTACGCAGACCACTTCACAGCTTCTGAAGGTCAAGTAGACGGAATCGCAATCCGTAACATCTTCTCAACAAACCCTAACTTACGTAACTTACCACGTAACTACTTCGTCGAAGCATTTGCAACTTTCATTTTCTTATCAGCTATCTTAGCAACTGAAAATGTAAACAAACAATTATTACCAATCGTGGTTGGTTTAATCGTATGGGCTGTCGGTATGGGTCTTGGAGGTACAACTGGATTCGCGATGAACCAAGCTCGTGACTTAGGACCTCGTCTTGCTTACCAATTATTACCAATCAAAGACAAAGTAAATAACGACTGGCAATATGGATTATTAGTACCTGGTACTGCTCCATTCGTTGGTGCTGTATGTGCTGCATTCTTCGTTCGTTACTACTTAGGTTACTTTATCTAAAATGATATCTGTATAAAAACAGACAAGGTACAAGAGAAATTCTCTTGTTCCTTTTTCTTTTTATCCTTAGAAACAAAAACAGCCGACTATTTCTAGTCAGCTGTGTCCTGTTTACTGGCATCAATAATTTTCTTACGGTAATCCTTGTTCCGTCTAAGCGTGAAATAGTCTGGAACCGGATCTTGGCCACCGCGAATAAATGGATGGCATCTGCAAATGCGTCCGCACCCCATCAACACGCCTTTTAGCGCGCCATGTTTTTCAACTGCCTGAATCATATAGCTCGAGCAGGTGGGTCTGTAAATACATGAAGGTGGGAATAAGGGAGAAATCCACTTTTGATATCCACGCACGAGTGCAATCATGATTTTTTTCATCTCTATACTGCTTTCTTAATTAAATAGTCTGAAGAAGGCTTCTACACCTTCTGCTGCAATCAGTGTATAAACGTATAGCGTGACTGGTTTAGCGACTAAACAAATCGCGACGAATTTCTTGAAGGTCATATGACTGAGTCCTGCCACCATACATAGGAAGTCATCTGGGAACCCAGGAAGAACCAGCGCCCAAAAGAAGAAGCGCTCGAAGTGTTTTCCTTTGTCCAAATATCCGATGTATTTATTGTACGTATCATCATCTACGAACGCCTTCGCCAACGTCTCACCGTAGCGACGAGCTAACCAGAAGTTGATACAAGAACCAATCATGATTCCCACAAAATTATAAATCCAGCCGTAAAGAGGCCCGAATACGATATGCCCGATGACACAAGTTAAGCCTCCCGGAATAATCGGGTAAACCACTTGGGTAATTTGAATCAGGATAAAAATCAAAATCCCTACCCAACCTGAATGGGCAATGCTTTCACGGAACGGTCCGTCTAGCGCGAAATAATCATTCTTGGCCACGAGCCATCCTAAAATAATCGTTAAAATAATCCCGATAATCGTTACGATACGAATGATTTTACGATTGAGTTCTATTGCTTTTTGAGTGTCCACGATGTACTCCTTTTTTGTTGTTACATGCATTATAACAGAGATTGCTAAAAGTTCTTTAGCAACTTTCTTAGATTTTGTTTAAGATTCACTCTCTTCCAAATTCCAAGGCTTCACAACCGTGATATGTTCCATCAATGCTTCTTGTCGTCCAAGTTGCTCCAAGCGGGCCTTACGACGTTCTTCGTATCCGCTACAGATGAATTTTTCTTCATCGGTTTCAGGAACGATGGCATCCACTGTAAAATCACCTTCACCGTCACGAGGAAGTGCCACGAATGTCCAAAAGCTTGTCGCTGCTAAATAGCGCTCGCCGTTCAATACATCTTCTCCGACCACTTTACAGAAAACTTCCATACTCTTCTTCCCTGTCCCTGAGATATACGTCTCTACGCAGACAGAATGACCCAATGGAAGTGGTTTTAAATAGTTCATCGCGTCCACCGATGCCGTTACCGCAAGACGACGGCAATGACGAGATACCGTAATCGACGCACAATCATCAATAATTCGTGTTAAATTTCCTCCGAAAAGTGTGTTATGCATATTCACATCGAACGGGAAAATTCTACGTGCTTGAATTGCACGTGTTTGGCTACATGTTTTTGTACTCATTTGATTAGCTCCTTGGGTAGTTTACTGTTCTATTCTAACATGAAACCAAAATGCGTTCAAAGACACTCAAATTGTGTTTTGGAGAATCCTTCGGATTTAATTATAATAGCTGTAACGTTGCACCGGTGAGAGCCGTACGTCTCTCACCTTCAAAGCCTCAAAGAGGGCGTATGGAATAAATTCCAACGCCCTCTTATTTGTTTTGATGCATATTCACGTTACTGCTATTATAAAATCCGAGGATTCTCCGAAATCATATTATAAGTGTTCTTCTCTCTTCCCCACTAAAAGCAATATCCACATACGTTATTTTTTCTTTGAGCGTTTAGCCTCGTGGATCAGTTTCAACGCTCTCTTTCTTGTTTTGATGTTTGGGCTCTTCATTTGACGATACGCCGTTGCTAAATCTTGTTTCATTTACCTTACCTCCTCTTTTACCAGCTTGCTTTTTGAACACCTGGAATCAATCCTTGATGCGCTAATTCTCTAAACTTAATACGAGACATTCCAAATTTACGCATCACTCCTCTTGGACGACCATCGATTTCATCGCGACGGTTGAGGCGGTTCGGGTTGGAATCTTTAGGGAGTTTTCTTAATCCCTCAACGTCTCCAGCTTGCTTTAATGCATAGCGTTTTTCAGCGTAATGTTCGATGAGCGCTTGCTGTTTTTGATATTTTGCAATTTTAGATTTCTTTGCCATTTTCTTCTCTTCTTTCTAAATCGAAATAATTACGTTTTACATTGTATCAATTGTTCTTTTTAAAATCAAGTGGTTTACCCTAACAAAAAAAGAGAGCCTTTTTCAAAGCTCTCTTCCCTTATCGTTTATTCTATAATTAGTCGATTCCAACTTCTTTGCGAACAACGTCAGCGATACGTGTTACGTAGTCGTGAACAAGTTCATCTGTTGGAGCTTCCACCATGACACGAACAAGCGGTTCTGTACCACTCGGACGTACAAGAACGCGTCCGTTTCCTGCCATTTCTGCTTCAACAGCATCGATGACTTCTTTAATCGCTGGAACTTCCATAACGCCATTTTTATCGCTCACACGGATGTTCACTAATTCTTGTGGGTATGTTGGTACTTCACTTGCTAATTCGCTTAATTTCTTACCAGTTTGTTTCATTACGTTCATTAATTGAATTCCTGAAAGTAAGCCGTCCCCTGTTGTGTTTAAATCTAGGATAACAATATGTCCTGATTGTTCTCCACCGAAGTTGTAGTTGTTTTTACGCATTTCTTCAACAACGTAACGGTCACCTACAGCTGTTTGAAGAGCAACCATACCTTCCGCTTCTACCGCTTTATGGAATCCTAAGTTACTCATAACAGTTGATACGATTGTATCTTTGCTTAGCGTTCCTTGGTTCTTGAAGTGTTTACCAAGGATGAACATGATTTTATCGCCATCAACGATTTCGCCATTTTCATCCACAGCGATACAGCGGTCGCCGTCTCCATCGAAGCTTAATCCAAGGTCTGCGCCTGTTTCTTTCACGAACGCCACTAACGCTTCTGGATGTGTTGATCCAACGCCATCGTTAATGTTCACGCCGTTTGGTTTGTCACCCATTGTGTGGAAGTCTGTGTCTAAGTCAGCGAATAGACGCGTTAACATCGAAGCTGTTGCTCCGTTTGCGCCGTCTAAAGCGACTTTCATGCCTGATAATGAATCCACTGTATTTTGTAAGAATTGGCTGTATTTCAATCTTCCTTCTAAATACTCATCCACTGTTCCTAATGCATCTGTAGAAGGACGTGGTAATGTGTCTTCCTCAGCATCTAATAACGCTTCGATTTGTGCTTCAGTTTCGTCAGTTAATTTGAAACCGTCTGCACCAAAGAATTTAATTCCGTTATCTTGTGCTGGGTTGTGTGACGCTGAAATCATAACCCCAGCTACAGCCCCTTGCATACGTGTTAAGTACGCAACACCTGGAGTTGGAATGACTCCAAGTTGCATGACTTCAATCCCCACAGAAAGTAATCCTGCGATTAAAGCATGCTCTAACAATTGACCTGAAATACGAGTGTCACGACCCACTAATACGCGTGGATGTGCGTTTCCTTCCGCTTGTTGCAATAAAACGTACCCGCCGTAGCGACCTAGTTTAAATGCTAATTCAGGTGTTAATTCCGCATTCGCTACTCCGCGAACGCCATCTGTTCCAAAATATTTCCCCATTGTGTTGTTCTCCTTCACCCGTTATTGGGCTTGTGTTGTTTGTTCTTTTGTAGTTTCTGCCGGTTCTTCTGTTGTAACAGCTTGTGTAGTCGACGCTTCTGTCGCCGTTAAACTGTTCCTTGTCACCGTAATTGTAACCTCGATGGTTTCAGGTGAAATGCTATGCACCCCTGAAGGCAGCGCCAACGTAATTGTTTTCGTTGTCGACTGCGTAATATTGCTCACGTCCACCAATACAGGTATTGCCTTGATTTGGTCTAGGCTCGACTGAGCTCCTAAAATTGTAACTTGCTTAGTAGTAGAATTCAATAAATATGAATAACCAGGTGAAGCCCCTGTTGTCGTTAAGACTAATGGAACAGTCTTTTGACTCGATGAAATTGGTACGCGAACTTGTACGCGTTCTGGATCAATTTTCACGGCTACCGGTTTTCCTGTTGCATCTAATGCTTGTAATTGAGCCGTAGTCGTATAGTCTGTTTTTGTTCCTTCAGGAATCGCAACATTTGCGACTACTTTATCGACTTGGTTCACGATAGATGTTGCTGCTTTCACCGTTACAGTTGCTGGTGAAGCGACTCCTTCGCCGACTTGATAACCATTTCCAATACTTGAAGCATCGGCCTTCACGACAACTGGAACTTCCTTCGTCGTAATCTTTTCGATGTTAATTTCTACTGTTTCTGGAGACACGATTCCATGAACTCCTGTCGGTAATCCTGTCACCTCAAGTGTGATGGTGTGTTTTCCTTCGCCTAATTCTGTTAAATTAGGAGTTTTCACTCGATAAGTTCCATTTCCTGTTGTGCTTAAAATTAAGCTATTTGGGCCTTCCAGACGTAGCACAACAGAATCAGGTAATCCTGTTACGGCATATTCATCACTATTGATATCCACATAGATGGGTACATTCGTAATCGTATTTGAACTTGATTGTGGATTTAATGATGATGAACGCAAGCCTCCATTTGCATCGGTTGCTAACGCGAATAGGAATATGGTTAAAATAAACGACATCACTAGTAAGAATGATTTACGATTCATCCATTCAGCCATTTGAACGACCTCCTTTAAAGAAGTCACGTACCCAACGAACAATCGTTGGCTCTGCATCTCCTTGGTCTTCAACCACTAGCTGTTCAGATAGAACGGCTACTAATTCGCTTGAACTTAACTCACGGTGTAATTTTTCGCGAATCGCAACGCTGACTTTCCCTGTTTCTTCAGAAATAATAATCGTAATCGCATCGCTCACTTCACTTAGTCCGATAGCGGCACGGTGACGCGTTCCTAATTCTTTCGGAATCATCTTATTCTCAGAAAGTGGCAAGTAGCACGCTGCTGCGGCAATCTTGTAGTCACGAATAATTACTGCCCCATCGTGAAGCGGTGTGTTTGGAATGAAAATATTCGTGATCAACTGATTCGAGATATCTGAATGAATCGGAATCCCTGTATTGATAAACTCTTCCAATGAGTTTCCTTGTTCAATCGAAATCAACGCTCCGATACGACGTTTCGCCATATATTGAATCGCTGTATTCAATTCGGAAATCATGACTTCTGCTTCGTTCGCACTTTCGTATTTACGAGAGAAGAAGTTCGAACGACCGATGTGCTCTAACCCACGACGAATTTCTGGTTGGAAAACAATCAGAGCTGCCACAACTCCCCATTGAATCACGAAGTTCATAATCCAGTCCAAGGTGTTCAACCCAAGGAAGAAACTGAGGAACTTAATTGCTGCGATTACCGCAATTCCCTTCATTAGGTTAATCGCACGAGTTCCTTTAATAATGACTAAAATATTATAGAGTATATACCACACAATCAGAATATCAATCAGATTGCGAAAACTCCCCCATGAAAATAAACTGTCCCAATTTATTTGCATAAAGTTAACCTCTCTTCCACCAATATGTACCTTTCTATTATAGCACAGATAGCCCCTAAACTAAAAAGTGCACGATTATTAATATAACAATAAAAATCAAGTGAGTTAAAACGCAAATGTTCTTACAGAATTCGGAAAATAATCATTTACAAAAACGCTTACATATGTTAACCTGAGCTTGAAATACCACTACAAAATAACATCCATTCAAAAGGAGGAACTATCATGAAAGACGATCGTAAGGGATATATTATTGCTGGAGTTTTAGGTTTTCTCACTTATTTTGTAGGAAGCACCATTTACTATTTATTAACTCATTAATAATTTTAGATATTTACGACAAGCGGGAGGTTCTAGAAACTTTTTAATCGAAATGGAACTCGCATTGGTACCTATGATATGTATGGAAATTACCTAAGGCCGTAACGGGAGGTCATCTATGTCAGTTTTTACTCTAGGAAATTATACAGTGCATCTAGGCACAGATTTACTTGGGTTTCAGTTACCTGAAGGGTTAAAGATTTTATCTTCTCGCACCCTTCAAACTTACTTATTTATCCTATACAACTCTGACACAGACAGCTGTGAGATTATCAATGGTGGCAACGCATCTTACATTATTCAACACCATCAAATTTTCGTTGAAATAGCGTTTCCTGATGAATTTCAATACATTCTTCCCCCTGATTTTGAAAGACACAGTCATCATTTAGGGGGGATAGAATGACATTCCAAAATTTTTTCATTGGAGATTATACAGTTCAAATTCCGCTTTCTTTTGAAGTGATTCATCAAGAAAACGAAGAGCTAATAGTATTAACTCCACCTACTTATCACAGCACTGCACATATATATATCTGCCCAGAAACTAAACAATTACACTTCACGAATCTCGGGTTGATGAAAGTAAGAATTGCGGAAGAAAACATTCAAATAATTCCGTTAAAAAAAGAAGAGTATTCTTTTCTGAATCTGAATCGTGATGCTATTGATTTAATGGAGGAGTAAAAATGGAGACAATAAAATTAGGAACTTATTCTATTCATATCTCACCTAACATCGATACAGTAATGGATATAAGTAATAAAAAATTATTGCTTTGTCATAAGAGTGCGTTAAATACGATTGGATTGCTCACTTATAACGAGCAAACTGATACTATAAAATTTAACTGTCGATGGGCTATCGACTTTGAAATGCATGAAAAAGACATTACAGTCGTACTGCCAGAAGGACTAGACTAAAATAAATAAGCTTTCATCTTTTTTAGATGAAAGCTTATTTTCTTTTATGCTGCTTCAATATTTGCAATGTAGTAAGAATAACCACCCGTCACTGCGATTAAAATAATCATAATCATCGTTGCGACAAGAATTGCAACATTATTTCCCATGAAGATTCCTGTAAGCATCATGAGGACACCTGCCACTACAGAGGCAATTCCGAAGAATCGTTGTGTTTTACGGAAGGCTGCGTCATTGTTTTTAAGCCATGAAGCACGGAATCCAAAGTGTTTTGAATTCTCTTTAATTTTTGGCGCTAGATTTCCGATAAGGATAAAGAATACCCCTAGAATAAACGTGATGAAGCGGCTCATTTGCGCACCTGCTGTCATTCCACCTAGGTATAACCAGAATTGGAAGTAAGCAATGACGTTCAATAACAATAAGAGAATCCAGCTAATTGAGCGAGCCGTTCTTACATTGCCCCCCGTTAGTTTTGGAGATGAGCTTGCAACACGAATCCCAAACCCAAGAATCGCTACAAGAATTGGGAAGAGGAAGATTGAGAATCTACTTGCCGTTGCCGTCACATTTCCCGCCAAGTCCATACGCGATACAATCGTTTCAGGTAAGAACCATACCACAAAGAGTGATACAACGAGTGGTGCGAACATCAATGCGAGATAGGCATATTTTTTAAATTGTTTTACTTGTTCCATGTTATTTTCCTCCAATAATTTGATTGATCCATACAATGGCTTCGTCCAGTACGGTCAAATTCAATTCATAATAAATAAAGTTTTTATAGCGTGTTTCGTAGATTAAATCAGCGTTTTTTAGCTTTCTAAGGTGATAGGATAAGGCTTGCGGCGTCATCCCAATCATCGTGGCAAGGTCACCGGTGTTGGTCTTTCCTTTTCGCAGGATTTCCAAAATCTGGCGACGCGTTTCATCAGAAAGAGCGGCCATTACTTCGTTCACTGCCATGATCTCATCTTCTTTCTATTTAAATTTATCTTTAATTAGAGTATACTCCCACGATTCGTAAAAAGCAATAGTTATTTAAAAATATTTTTTAATAACTTTGCATGTAAAAGATGATACCTTCGGTTCCTTACGGATTGCTCCTTTACTAAATTAACACTTTTTTTATATATTTTTCAAAAAATAAAAATAATATATTTTATAGATGAATCTTTTTAGCATTTTTCTTTAAGAAAGCCTTTACATCGTTTGGTTTAGTACGTATAATCAAAAACAAGGGGGAGATATAAATGAAAATTTTTAAAAATAAATACTTTTGGATAGGTTTAGTACTCTTTTTTATAATCTATGGACAAGTTAATAAACCAAGCGCTACTAAACAAAACACTGTAGAGTCCACACAACAAACTAGCACTAACTCTACAACAAACACTAAAAAGCAAGTTGCAGCCTCTTCGGAGAAACCTACAACTCAGCAGCAACCAACCACTGTAGCATCTACAACGGAGCAACCTACTACCCAAGCAAAGGTGCCTAAAGACTTTAAGTCCGCTTTAGCAAAGGCTAAACAATATGCACAACTTATGTCAATGTCAAAACAAGGAATTTATGATCAACTAACTTCTGAATACGGAGAAAAGTTTTCAGCCGATGCTGCTCAATACGCTATCGATAATCTTCAATGGAACTATAAAGAGAATGCACTAAAAAAAGCAAAACAATACCAAGATATGATGAATATGTCTACTGATGCTATTAGAGATCAACTCGTTTCAGAACATGGAGAAAAGTTTACTGCCGAGGAAGCAGAATATGCTATTGAACATCTAGAATAACTTAACGCAATATATACACCTTATTATCCAACTCCAATTAACGTAAAAACCTGAAGCATAATATATGCTTCAGGGTTTTATGTTAAGTATACATTCACTAAAAAATATTACTTAATTTTGCAAACTCTTCAATCGTCAGTGTTTCGGCACGTCTAGATGGGTCAATGCCTGCAGCTTCTAGCGCAGCGGCTAAGCTTTCTTTTGTATGGCCATTCCCAACGTAAGCTTTGGCTAAATTATTCCAGAGCGTTTTACGACGTTGCACGAAGCTATTTTTCACGAGTGCGAAGAATTTCGCTTCGTCTTTCACTTCCACGAGTGGTTTTTCGCGACGTTTCAATACTAAAATCGCAGAATCCACATTCGGAGCTGGATTGAAGACCGTCTTCGGCACGATAAATCCAATGCTTGCTTCGCAGAAATATTGAATCGCAATCGTTAGTGATCCATACGCCTTCGAATTTGGCTCAGCCGTCATTCGTTGCGCCACTTCTTTTTGCATCATCATCGCAAAACCATCGATTGGTAATTTCGATTCCAATAAATTCATAATGATTGGCGTTGTAATATAGTACGGCAAGTTGGCCACGACTAATAACGGCTCGTTAATGTCGAAATGCTCCCCGATGACTTGCTCTAAGTCGACGTCCAAGATGTCGCTATGAACCACCGTTACATTATCGTATGGGGCCAATGTTTCATCGAGCACTGGCAATAAACGGCCATCGATTTCAAACGCCAACACTTGTTTAGCTTCTCTTGCTAGACGTTCGGTCAACGCACCAATCCCTGGTCCGATTTCAATAACGTTTGTCGTTTTGTCGACTCCTGCCACCTCTAGCATACGCGTTAAAATATTCGGTTCAATCAGGAAGTTTTGCCCTAGACTCTTTTTTACCGTTAGCCCATGACGTTCCATAATCTCGCGCGTTCTTTTCGGCGTCGCGATATCCTTTATTTCATTCATATTTGTCCTCATTTTCTAAGACAGCCTCGAGTGCCGCCCTTAATTGTTCTTCTGTAATACCAAATAATTGTAATCTTTTCGCGAACTGTTTTCCATTCGTATGGCCAATTTTTAGAAAATCCGCCACTTTTTGACGTCTCGTTGCTGAATCTGGTCGTCCGATAAACCCTAGCGCCATCAGTGTTGCCTGCGAAATCACTGGCTCTCCGAGTTCTGTTGAAATCTCATGCACCGATTCGAGCGCTCGCTGGATGGCTTCGGTACTCGCGTGTTCCACCCCGAGACTCTTATGATTGTCTTTTCTGACGGCTTCTGCGCGTTCGATAAAGGCATGTTTCACGCCAGGTACGCGCTCTTGAATGATGTTTCGAATACGAGTTCCAGGATAATCAGGGTCCGTAAATACAATCACTTCACGCGTTTGCAGCGCCTTTTGAATGAGTGCAATCGTTTCTTCGTCAATCGCCGACCCGTTCGTTTCAATCGTTTCGATATCCGGATAGATTTCTCTCAAGCGTCTTGTATCATCTCGCCCTTCTACCACAATGACTGGATTCATAACAAGCCTCTTTCTTCCATGCGGAATAGCTTGATGGCATTTTGTGTCGTTTGAGCTACCACTTCTTCCCAAGAAAGACCACGTTCTTTGGCAATTGTTTCAACCACATAGCGCGTATAGCCGGGTTCGTTTCTCTTTCCACGGTAAGGCACTGGCGCTAAATACGGTGCATCGGTTTCCACTAACATACGGTCGAATGGAACTAATTTTGCACATTCGCGTACTTGCGGCGCATTTTTGAACGTCGTCACACCGCTAAAGGAAATATGCATGCCTAAGTCTAAGAAACGCTTCATAAATTCTACGTCCCCATTATAACTATGCATAATGCCCCCGATGTCTTGAATACCTTCTTCTTTTAGAATTTTGTAGCAATCTTCAGTAGCATCGCGGTTATGAATCACAATCGGCAGTTTCATTTCTTTAGCAATCGCAATTTGGCGACGGAACACCTTATCTTGTTCCTCGGGCGTTGAATCTTTCCAATAATAATCCAGTCCCATTTCCCCCATCGCAACCACTTGCGGATGCGTCAAGCGTTCCTGTAGCCATTCTTCGATTTCTTTATTGTACTGGTAAGCTTCGGTTGGATGCCATCCGATAATCGAAACCACTTCTTTGAACTCTTCGCTCAGCTCCAGACTTCGCGTAATCGTGTCTGTATCGAATCCCACCACCGCAAAACGCGTCACTGCTAGTTCCTTTGCACGCGCGATGACCTCTTTTTCTTCACCTTCAAACGCAGATACATTTAAATGCGTATGCGTATCAAAAATCATAATTTCGCCTCTTATCTTGTTGCGCCATTTAAGAATGGGTTTGTCGCAATTTCATCTTTTAGCGTTGTTGGTTCCCCGTGTCCTGGGAAAATCACTGTTTCAGTAGGTAATGGCAATAAGTATTTGTGGATGCCTTCCATTAACTCTTTATGGCTTCCGTATGGGAAATCACTACGTCCAACGCTGCCTTTAAACATCACGTCTCCACCGATGACGAATCCATTTTCTCTGAAAATGAAGATCGTTCCACCAGGTGAATGTCCTGGAATATGAGCTAATTCTGGTTCAAAGCTTCCGATTTTCCATTTGCCCATTTCTTTAGGGAAATAACCGTCCGCTGGCTTCGCTGTAATATTTTCGCCAGAGTAGTATGAACGGTTCAATTCTGGATCGTGTAAAAATACTTTCTCCAACTCGTTCATATACATTGGAATACTGTACTCTTCACGAAGCGCGTCAACGGCTCCGATATGGTCTCCGTGCGCATGCGTTAACACAATCGCTACAGGCTTCAATCCTTCTTCTTTAATTAGTTCTTTGATGTCCTCGGCTTGTGCACCTGGGTCAAAAATCACTGTTTCTTTATTATCATCAATTAAAAAGTAGACATTTTCTTCTAAACGTCCTACTGGAATGCTTAATAACTCCATTTGTATTCCTCCTTTAGGTCTCCTCTTAACTCTACATAAAATAGCGAGTTCTTGCAATCAAAAAACGCCCAAGCATCGTGCTCGGACGTCTGTTGATTAATCATTGATTAATTTTTTCAAATCGATGGCTTTGTTTAATGCCGTCATCAACGGAATACCCGCTAATAATACGACGATTTCGCCAAAGAATGTTTCGCCATAGCTTAACCAGAATGGTAATTCTAGCGCTAAGTTCAATTCAATCGCTACTAAGAAAATCATCACACTGAAGACGCCTGCTAAAACAAACATACGTGTTTTAACGTCTTTCACTGATTTGAAAATAAGCGCGCTGATAGCGAATGAAATAATAGAATGTCCTAATCCGAATACTAAGTCATACCAACCTAGACCAGACGCTGACATAAATACTGAGTTGACAAGTAATACACCGGCAACCACACCGATTCCGTATTTTTTGTCAAAAGCGAATAAGTGGTTCAACATTTCCGCAATACGGAATTGAATATTTCCAAATGACATAAATGCTGTTAAAGATGTTACGACCACATATAGCGCTGCGACGATTGCGTTAATCACAATCAATTTTGTTTTTTTATTTTGCATGTTACTGCCTCCTAGTTTTTTATTGAGGGATGGTTTCGAACCTCATCGGCAAAAAAATCGCCACGAGCTATTGTACTACAAACCGTTTCAGATTGGTAGTCATAGCCTTAAAAATAGAGCAACTGAATGTTTTTCCAGTTGCTCCATGCTCTCTTACCATTTTTCTCTGCCTACAGGTTCAAATAATGTTACCTTTTCGGCTGTAGGTTCTCCCTCATACTCTTCAAACAAGTCTTGAATGGTTACTTCTACATCCTTACAGTCATCCATTTCGTTCTTTTTTAAATCATCCATTACTCAAACCTCCTTTTTCGCCTTTATCTTACCATAAAAGCTGTCACCCTTCTCCAATATAGTCTTTGAATTTCTTCTTGCACCGCTTGTGAGCTCCCTTGATGGACGTGACCGATTTATCGAAATGGTTCGCCATCTCCTCAAACGTCGCACCATCCAACACCCCTAAAAACACATCCCTTTCAAAGCGGGAAAGGTGGTGGAAATACTCCTCCGTCTCTTCATGCAGTAGCACTTGCCGCTCGCACGAATCCACCGATGCCGAGAGCAAGGCGAGTTCCGCCTTTTCACCGCGAACGACTAACTCATGGGGGATGAGCCGCTGCCGGTGTTCCCTGCGCAGGCACTCCACCGCTAGATTTTTCAAGCAGCGCTGGTAATAACCGGCAAACGAGACGGCATGGTTCTCATCGTACTTATGCACCGCCCGAAGCATCATAATACGGGCCTCTTGCGCAAAATCGTCCTGATCCATTTCATGAAAAAAATAATGGTGATGAATGCTCATAATCAACGGATCAAAACGCCGCAATAATTCGGTGATTGCTTCCTCCTCATCCTCCTTTGCTAAATGGACAACCTCCGCTAACCCTTTTTCTTCCATAAAATATCCTCCTATTTTAGTGTCAGCTCTAGTATATCCGCAGAAATACGCAAAAAACCTTGTCTTTCTCATAGAAAAACAAGGTTAAAGATGAATTGTTCAAATCGTTTGTTTTGAAAAGGAAGTATCGGATTAATTCCTGTCCTTTCTTCAAAGAGCAATAAGGCCTATTCTTTTTCTCCGACCTTCTTGAAATAATGAACGCCATACGTTTGGAAGAAATCGACTTTCAATTGTACAAATCGTTTCAAATCGCGTAATAACTGATATAACTGCGCACGTTTTTCGAACTCACAACGCGTTTGTGGCAGTGGTCGTTCGCGAAAATGTTCCAACAAGTCTTCAATGTCATCGATTAATTGACTCGCCGTATTTTGTTCCGCCAACTGCTGTGCGGTCTGTTTAAACATCTCCGACAGAATCGCCATCTCTTCGCCATCCCAGCGGAATTCATTTAAGTTCGCGGCCATGATTTCCAAGAGCTTGCTTTGATCACGGCGCATTTCAAAATATTGATAATCGTAAGTCACTTCTTTGGTTAAATGGTTCTCTGCTTCGAGCCGGACATATTCGCGTGCCTCGCTCAATTTTTCCTTCAACAACTGAAGCACTTCGCCATCATTTTTCCCATTTCCAATCGTCAGGAATCCCGACATCTTCAAGAGAACCTCACGCATTTTATCCTCGATTTCCTCTCGAACACGTTCGATCTCTTGGCGATACGACGGCATATACCAGTTCAGTAAAATCGCCACGCCTGCGCCAATAGTGACAAGCAAGAGTTCATTGACGAAGAGGGTGAAAGTGAGTTGTTGCTGCGTCCAAAGATGAATCACAAGGACGGTACTTGGCGCCACGCCGATATCCACTTTTAAAAGATACGCTAAGGGAATGTAGCAAAGAAGATACAGCCCGAAACTGATTACGTCGAATCCAAAAACAGCGAATATCCCCATGCCAATGACAAGCGCCAAAACGGCTGCCGCAAGCCTTTGCCCTGTTGCCGCAAGCGAAACTTTCTTCGTGTCCATGACACTGAGAATCGCAATAATGGCTGCCGCGGATGGCGTCGTTAAGTTCAGTGCCTGTGCCACGAGTAGCGCCACAAACGCCGATACAATGACCTTTGCAATTTTAAGCTTCATGCCTTTCTCCTTTCGACACTTTGTCTTTTGTGATGCGATGCCCCTCAAGAGCAAGCAGCGCGCGTTTTCGCTCCACGCCTCCTGCATAGCCCGTTAATGCTCCTGTTGTGGCTACGACGCGGTGACATGGTACAAAGAGACTGATTGGATTTCTTCCAATCGCTGTCCCCACCGCACGCGAGGAAGTCTTTCGTCCTAGCTTTTCGCCGACACGTTCGGCCACGTCTTTATACGTCCACACGGTTTGATAGGGAATTTCTGTTAACACGGCCCACACCGCTTTTTGGAAAGCTGTCCCTCCTACAAATTCAATCGGCACTGATGAAGTTACGTCGTCCACTCCTTGGAAATAGTCTTCCAGCGCGTGTTTCACATTCTTCCACAACGGCAACGAATCGTCCCATATTGGTTTTTCCACAAAGGCGCATTCGTATTTTTGCCCTGCAAACCATAATCCCGTCAACGACTGCCCGTCACTGGATGCAATTACGGTTCCTAATGGTGTTTCTATCTTCGTTAAAACCGTCATGGCGCACTCCCCTCGTTTTTCATTACAAATCTATTTTTCTATTATATAATATTTTCTATCGAATGAAATAGGAAAGGAGCACATTCATGCTCATTAACGAAGCCGTTTTACATATTTTAGATAAAAATTCAGGGAACTTACTCTTATCACAGGCCCCACTGCAACTGGGCGACCCATTTCTCATTGAATACATTACAAAACTCGTAGATAAAATCAAAAAAGGCGACCCGCATATCGGTCAATTGGCTGCAGACGAACCGCTTCTTGGGTATCTGGCAGACGAAGGCATTTCTTTCTTAGAAAAGACGCAACAGTTAGCAGACAAGCTCTTTGCTCTGATTGCTCCAGCAGAAGAAATCGGACCAGCAGACTACTTATTCTTTACAGGAACAAGCGATACAGGTGGGACACTCTTTGGAATGATTCGCCTCGATTACAGTTCAAAAGTCACTCACTTTGTCGATTACGAAGGCGAAGCCGTTAGCAATACGATTTTACAAAACCACGCTATCTTGCCAAACGCGACGCAAAAACCTTCGGAAGCTTTCATCGTGGATTTATCGAACGGAAACTACCACTTAATCGAGAAAAAAGTAGTCATCGAAGGGCAAAAGACGGCCTATTTCTCTGAAAAATTCTTAGAAATCACGGTGCCAGTCACAACGAAAGAACAAATCAAGGAAATCAAAAAAACGGTCACTCATATCGCGAAAAAACACGACGAGGAACCGTACAAAGCGCTGGCAACGACGCAACAAGCCATCTTCCACCAACTTGAAGAACAGGACGAAATCGACGCCGCAGCCATCTTCGACAAGGTGTTCGAGGAAAAACCGCTCGCACGTGAAGCCGCACAGTTGGCCATCACCGAAGAACGCGTTCCAGAAAAAATCGCCGTAACGAACGTGCCAAAATACGAACGCAAATATAGCAAGCAAAAATTCAAACTCGACAACGGAATCGAGATTACTATTCCAAGTGAAATCTACGAAAACAAGGAGATGGTCGAATTCATCAACAATCCAGACGGCTCTGTTTCGGTACTCATCAAAAATATCGAAAGTATCTTAAATAAATTTAACGCGTAGTGCGCCCATTCTATTATTATTTCTAATAAAAAAGCTTTCTACCTCAACTAATCTGAGGCAGAAAGCTTTTTGTCATTATTGTCTATTTAAAAACCAAAAAATTCCGAAATACTCCGTATAAAAATACATTCTAGTAACTGGTTTATTCGAATATAATTTAGCAAGTTTAACTAAAGCAAATGTTACTATCCAATATTGCGCTTGCATATCCTTAGAAAAAACTCCTGAAAAGAATAGTCCCATTTCTAAACAGAATTGTATCATTAAAGGTTGCCAAACTGTTCTAGATGGTAAATCCTCCCAGAGATATCGCCATAGTTTTTTTAGGAACATATTCTTTCATCTCCCATCAAGTACACCATTCACAAAACTATCTTCATTTCCTCAAGTTAATTTTATCACAAACTTATTTTAAATCAAGATGCTGAGATGTTATTTCACTTTTATGGAATAAAAAAACTGCTAACCTCCTGTGTTAGCAGTTCCTTGATTATTTAAACTCTTTCCAATCCATCTTTGTTAAATCGATGGTATCTTCTTGCTTCAATTCTAGGTCTTCTAGTTTGAATTGCATTTTTTCGAATTTCAAAGCATTTACTAGCGTCAACCCTGCTCCTTTTGGTTCCAGTTTGAACACTTTAGCATCTCCATTTCCTGTTCCAGACAAGAATTCAACTGTGTAGAGCAATCCGCCTTTGAAGAAACTAAAGGCACTTCTAGCTCCACCCGCTTCGGCAACGTAACTTTGATGCAAGATTTTTGGAGTCTTGCCATCTAAGTAGTACGCCACGACCGTGAATGGTTTGCCGTTTGCAGTATGTCCGATAAACAATTCATCCACTCCATCGTCGTTGATGTCATAGAATAAATATTGCAGCGACTCTTTTTGCTTATTCAAGCTGTTGGCCGCCCAATATTCAAGCGGTACATTGAGTTTTCCTGCCACATCTGCGCCCAATTCTTTCACGGTGCGGATATCTTCGAAGACTTTCGCGTACAATTCTTTATTATCTGGTTTAGGCGCAACGGTTGTCGTAGTCTCAGTCGTTGGGGCTGCCGTCGTAGCAGCTTGCGTCACTTGCGACGTCTCGGCACCTGCGTCTTTCGTCTGTCCATTTCCACAAGCACCTAATACTAGTGCTAGTAGCGTCATCATTCCTAAGTGAGCTCTTTTCATCGTTCTCCCTCCTTTGGTTATAATGGCTTCTTCAATGGAAGACCTGGTTTTCTTGGATACTTATTCGGCGTTTCCTTCATCTTTAAAATCGTAACAACATGACGGTTTCCGCCTTCATATGGTAAGTCGAAAGAGACGTCCCCTTCTACTTTCCCACCAAGAATCGCGATCGCTTTTTTCGCTTCTTCCAACTCCACTTCTGTATGCGCGGCTTTTAACGCAAGGAAATACCCCTGCTTTTTCACGAGCGGCATGCAAAATTCGCTCAATACACTGAGTTTGGCAACGGCACGAGCAGTCACCACATCAAACGATGCACGGAAATCTTTATTTTGCCCAAAGGTTTCAGCGCGGTCATGGAAACACTGCACATCCTTTAACCCAAGTGTCTCCACTAATGTATTCAAGAAGGTAATACGTTTATTCAACGAATCCACAATCGTCACCTTCAAGTCTGGGAAGACGATTTTTAACGGAATACTTGGAAATCCTGCACCCGCACCCACATCGCAAAGTGTTTGGCCCGTCAATTCGTGGTGGAATCCAAGCGCCAATGAATCATAGAAATGCTTCAAATACACGCCTTCTTCATCCGTAATCGCCGTCAAGTTCATCTTCTCATTCCATTCCACTAATAGATGGAAATATTGGTCGAACTGCTTCTTTTGTACATCTGATAATGTAATCCCATGCACTTCTTGGAGTCTTTGATAAAATTCTTCTGGTTTCATACGCGCCTCCTTATTCTTGTACTTTAGCAATCTTGCCTTGTTCGATATAGACCATCAAGATCGATACGTCAGCTGGGTTCACCCCACTAATACGGCTTGCTTGCGCAATCGTTTCTGGTTGAATCAATTTCAAACGTTGACGCGCTTCTGTCGCAAGCCCATTAATCGCATCATAGTCGATATTGGCTGGAATTCGTTTGGCTTCCATGCGTTTTAATTTCTCAACTTTTTCAATCGCTTTGGCAATATAGCCTTCGTATTTAATCGAGATTTCTACTTGTTCTTTCACTTCACGAGAGACTTCCACCGTTTCTCCGGCAAAGCCCACTAATTCGTCATAGCATAATTCTGGACGTTTCAACAAGTCGCTTAAAAGGATGCCGTCTTTCAATTCCGCAGACCCTTTTTCCGCCAAGAATGCCTGTAACTGAGCAGTTGGCTTCAAGCGAATCGATTGCATCCGTTTGATTTCGGCTCCAATCGCTTCTTGTTTTGCTTGGAAGGCGGCATAACGTTCGTCGTCAATCAATCCAAGCTCGCGTCCTTTTTCTGTTAAACGTAAATCGGCATTGTCATGACGAAGTAATAGACGATATTCCGCACGAGAGGTCAATAGACGGTAAGGTTCTGTCGTTCCTTTTGTGACCAAGTCGTCGACCAATACGCCGATATACGCGTCGCTTCGGCCAAGAATAAATGGCTCTTCTCCGCGAATTTTACGCACGGCATTAATCCCAGCGTAGAGCCCTTGCCCTGCTGCTTCTTCATATCCACTCGTTCCGTTCATTTGTCCGGCAGTGAATAAGTTTTGGACTAGTTTTGTTTCAAAGGTGTTTTTCAATTGGTGCGGCACGACCACATCGTACTCGATGGCGTAACCCGTACGCATCATCTCCGCATTTTCTAACCCTTCCACGCTACGAATCATCTTGATTTGCACGTCTTCTGGAAGCGAAGTCGACAACCCTTGAATATATACTTCTTCCGTATTTTCCCCTTCTGGCTCTAGGAAAATTTGGTGACGAGGTTTGTCGCTGAAACGAACGATTTTATCTTCAATCGATGGACAGTAACGCGCGCCGACCCCTTCGACAATCCCTGTAAACATCGGTGCACGGTGTAAGTTCTCACGAATCGTTTCATGCGTTTGTTCGTTCGTATACGTTAACCAGCAAGGGATTTGGTCGTAGCGGTAGTCTTCGTCTTTTGAAGTGAAACTAAATAAGTTTGGCGTATCATCCCCTGGTTGAATTTCTGTTTTACTGTAATCAATCGATGAGCCTTTGATACGTGGCGGAGTTCCTGTTTTGAAACGCGCCAATTCGAAGCCTAATTCGAGTAAGTTCTCTGATAATTTAATCGATGGTTGAGAGTTATTCGCACCGGATGAATATTTCAATTCACCGATAATAATTTGACCACGAGAAGAAGTTCCAGCCGTTAAGACCACCGCTTTTGAACGGTAGATGGCACCCGTATTCGTGATAACCCCTTTACATACGCCGTCTTCCACAATCAACTCTTCCGCAATCCCTTGGCGTAAATCCAAGTTTTCTTGCTTCTCGATTGTCTTCTTCATTTCTTGCGCGTATAAATGCTTATCCGCTTGCGCACGTAAGGCACGTACGGCAGGGCCTTTCCCAGTGTTGAGCATACGCATTTGAATATACGTTTTGTCGATGTTGCGACCCATTTCGCCCCCAAGAGCGTCGATTTCACGCACGACAACCCCTTTGGCAGGTCCGCCTACAGATGGGTTACATGGCATGAAGGCCACCATTTCTAAGTTCATTGTCAGTAATAATGTTTTTGCGCCCATACGTGCACTTGCTAGCGCCGCTTCACTGCCGGCATGTCCTGCACCAACGACAACTACATCATAATTTCCAGCTTCGTAAGTTGTTACCATAGTCTCTCCTTTACTTTCTTTCTCCATAAAATTCTACTTTGTGACTAACATATTCGCCTGCTTCATAATTAAACTTCGCAGAAAAGAACGGTTCATTCCCTAGTATCCACTCTAGGAAAATGCGGTCCCCTTCCCAAGAGGGTTTCTGGAGGACTTCATCGTAAGGAACCCATTCCAGCGTCCCTTCCGGCGAATCAATCAGCTCCCCTGAAAACTCCGTCACCCGAAAGACATACGTATACCAATCGTGTCCAGGGGTAAATTCTGGGAAGGTGATGATTCCTTTCATCTCCATCTTTGTTGCCTGTAGTCCTGTTTCTTCAAAAATCTCACGCACGGCACATTCTTCCGGAGTCTCTGCTGCTTCGAGTTTGCCACCAACGCCAATGTATTTGCCCTCATGGACATCGTTTGGCTTTTTGTTGCGTAATAACAGTAAAAATTCTTTGCCATTGTCCAAATAACAAATGGTCGCTAGCTTCGTCATCAGCATTTCCTCCTTGTGCCTTTCGTTGAAAGAGTTATAACTCCAATTCTTTACGGATATCTTCATAGTAGCGATAATGGGGCACCGGATTGAGCCTTACGTCTCAATTCCTACCAAGCTTCAAACTGACTCTACGGGTTACACCCTAGAGTCAGTAATTCACATTGGTTGCTATTCCCCATTACTGCTACTATAGAACCGTAAGAATTTCCGTTATTACTCTTTCACGAGAGCCTACCATTAAAATTCTGCATGCTCTCATCTCTTATTATCCGTATTCTGTATCAGTTTCTTGCAGCAAACTGCCAACTCTCTATTTCTTTTGAGCAGACTTGCTTATTTCCCTAAACAGAACTGGCTGAACAATTGTGTTAACAGCTCGTCTTGAACCGTGTCGCCTGTGATTTCGCCCAAGAGATCCCAAGCGCGGGTAAAATCGATCTGGATTAAATCAACAGGCATGCCCATATCGACCCCGTTCGCCACTTCTTGCAGCGCTTGTTCTGCTTTTTCAAGCAGCGCAATATGACGCGTGTTCGATAAGTACGTTGCGTCGCGCTCGTTCATTTGCCCTTGGAAGAAGTAATCGGCAATCTTTTCTTCCAATTGGTCGATGCCCTCTTTCTTCAGCATTGACGTTGTGACAATCTCGCTGTCTGTCGCGAATTCTTTGACCTTGTCCATGTCGATTTTCGTTGGTAGGTCTGTCTTGTTTAATAAAATAATGCGTTTAAAGTCTTTCGTTTGTTCTAATAAGCGGAGGTCTTCGTCCATCAACTCTTCGCTTTGGTTTAAAATCAATAGCACGAAATCCGCTTCATTTAAGGCTTTACGGCTTCGTTCCACCCCGATACGTTCAACGACGTCATCTGTTTCACGAATTCCGGCCGTATCAATCAGTTGGAGCGGCACGCCACGAACATTCACGTACTCTTCGATGGTGTCACGAGTCGTTCCAGCGATATCCGTTACGATGGCCTTTTCCTCGCGTAATAACACGTTCAATAGGCTAGATTTTCCTACGTTTGGACGTCCAACGATAGCGGTCTTCAATCCGTCACGCAAGATTTTCCCTTGGCTCGCCGTGTTTAGCAATGCGCGAATGCCTTGTGAGACTTGCTGCGTCTTCTCGCGCAACAGTTGCAAGGTCATTTCTTCTACGTCGTCGTATTCCGGATAGTCGATATTCACTTCCACTTGCGCTAATGTGTTTAAGATTTCTTGTCGTAAATTCTGAATCAACTTCGAGAGTTCTCCGTCGAGTTGGCGCATCGCCATTTGCATTGATTTATCCGTTTTGGCACGAATCAAATCCATCACGGCTTCCGCTTGAGATAAGTCGATACGTCCATTCAAGAAGGCGCGTTTTGTAAATTCACCAGGCTCGGCCAGACGTGCTCCCATGCGAAGAACGAGTTGTAAGATGCGGTTAATCGCTACAATCCCACCGTGACAGTTGATTTCCACAACATCCTCACGCGTAAAAGTCTTTGGCGCGCGAAGCACCGTCACCATCACTTCATCAATGACTTCATCGTTCTTTGGATCCACGATATGTCCATAGTGAATCGTATGACTCGGCTGTTCGTTTAATCGTTTGTCTTTCAATCGATACACTTCGTCGGCAATGCGAATCGCATCATCCCCACTAATACGAACAATCCCGATAGCCCCTTCGCCAGGCGCCGTTGAAATCGCCGCAATTGTATCAAATTCTGTCTGCATACTATCCCTCACTTCCGTTTCATTGCACAAAAAAAGTGCACACTCCACCCCTTCCTCTTCTAGGGTGGCTCGCACTTTGACTGCTAACCGATATTCTCAAAGAGATTATACACTATTTTTCTTAGAATTCATAGGCAGAAAGGCAGATTGGATAAATTCCCAGCGTTTTTTATTTTCTTTTTAAAATTCTATACTTCTCATTGCACTCTTTCTCAAAACAAGATACAATTTCCCTATGAATATAAAGGAGGATTCCTATGACAGTAGAACATCCATTTAACAAAATCGTAGAAGGTATTGCAGTTTCTGATATTCGTCAATTCGACGCAGAAGTTTCTACAATTCCTGGCATTATCAAATTAACTCTTGGAGAACCAAACTTTGACACGCCTGAACATATTAAAGAGGCGGCTATCCAAGCGATTAAAGACAACCATTCACACTACACACCAAACTCAGGGATTCCTGAACTGAGACAAGCTGCGGCTGAGTATTACAACAAGAAATTTAATTTCAATTACACAGCAGACCAAGTCATCACAACAATCGGGGCGACAGAAGGGATTGCGGCAAGCTTACAAGCCATCTTAAACCCTGGCGACACAGTCATCGTGCCAACACCAGTCTTCCCACTCTACTTGCCAATCACATTGGTGAACCAAGGGAACTTCATTACGGTGGACACAAGTAACGACGGCTTTGTTTTAACAGCGGATAAATTACGCGAAACCATCGAAGCAAACCCAGATAAAAACTTCAAAGCGGTGGTTCTTGTATACCCAAGTAACCCAACAGGCGTAACTTACTCTAAAGAACAATTAGAAGACTTAGCCGAAGTCATTAAAGAGCACCAACTATGGGCGCTTTGCGATGAAGTATACGCAGAATTAACATACGACAAGACTCACTACTCTCTTGCGAACATTTTACCGGACCAAACGATTGTCATCACTGGTTTATCAAAATCACACGCAATGACAGGATGGCGTATCGGATTCATCTTAGGGCCAACACACTTCATGAACGAAGTCGTAAAAACTCACCAATACATGGTGACAGCTCCAACAAGCTTTGCGCAATACGGAGCGCTTGCGGCGATGTTACACGGCCAAGATGACTGCGCGAAAATGATGGTGGAATATAGCGAACGTCGTGACTATCTTGCGGCTGAGTTGAAGAAACTTGGCTTCGAAGTAGCAAGTCCTGACGGAGCATTCTACTTATTCGCTAAAATTCCTGCAAAATGCGGCACTGACTCATGGGCATTCGTTCGTGACCTTGCTCCAAAAGCAAAAGTAGCGCTCATTCCAGGGGTATCTTTCGGCCCTGGTGGCGAAAGTTATGTTCGTTTCAGTTACGCAGCTTCAATGGAAAACTTAAAAGAAGTTGTCGCTCGTTTAACAACTTACTTAGCAAATATCTAAAAAATTGAGAGGCGAAAAAGACCATATATGGTCTTTTTTGCTTTATAGTTTATATACTATATTGTTTTTATTAAAAAAATGTAGAGGCGGAACATGTAATTACCATATTTGGTAATTTCATGTTCGTTTTCATTCTGAAACTTTTTTCAAATTTTATATTGTAACAGGGTAGGCCGATTGATAAAAAACAGTATTTACGGTGATTATACTGAAGTTGAATAAAACATAAAAGAGCTAAAATTATCATATATGATAATTTTAGCTCTTTTCCTTATTTCCAAATACTGTCGATAAAAGTGTCGCGACCTGAAAGTCCGCGGTAACGTTTGTAGTGTTCTGGATCCTTCTTGTAGAAATCTTGGTGATATTCTTCAGCAGGATAGAACGTGCTTGCAGGCTCGATTTTTGTCACGATATCTTTTTTGAATCGTCCGCTGGCTTGCAAGGCTGCTTTTGAAGCTTCCGCAATCTTTCTTTGTTCCTCTGAATGATAGAAAATCACTGGTCGGTATGAATCTCCACGGTCCACGAATTGTCCCATTGCATCCGTTGGGTCCGTTTGTTGCCAGTAGACTTCTACGAGTTTTTCATAAGGGAATACTTCTGGGTCGAACGTGATTTGCACGGCCTCTGTATGTCCTGTTGTTCCGCTACACACTTCCTTGTATGTCGGGTTTTCTTTATGGCCGCCTGTGTATCCTGAGATCACAGACTCGATTCCTGGTTGGCTATCAAATGGTTTCACCATGCACCAGAAACAGCCTCCTGCAAATGTAGCAATTTCTTTTGCCATGTGTATTCCTCCTACTCTTGTTCCGGGTTCAAGGAAACATCTTCCCCGAAAATGCGCATCTTAATCGCAATTCCCGTTCTTGTGCCTGCCGTTCCACCGAGTCCTGTTTCACGGAGTTCTCGTGGCATTCTCACCCCGATACTGCGCATCGCTTCAATGGTTTCATCGGCTGGAATCACGTTTGTAATTCCCGCAAGTGCCATATCTGCGGCAATCAAGGCATTCCCTGCACCAATCGCATTTCGCTTCACGCACGGCACTTCTACAAGACCGGCTACAGGGTCACAAACGAGTCCTAATAAGTTTCCAAGCGCTGTCGCAAAGGCTTCTGAACTCTCTTGCGGCGTTCCACCGGCCGCTTCAACGGCTGCGGCTGCAGCCATCGCACTGGCACTTCCGACTTCGGCTTGGCATCCACCTGTCGCTCCGGCAATCATCGCGTTATTGGCTACGACCATCCCGAAGGCTGCCGAAGTAAAGAGGAAACGCACTTGTTGTTCATGGTTCAAATTCATCGTATCGGCAATCGAGAACACAACGCCCGGTAAGGTTCCACTCGCTCCTGCTGTCGGCGTTGCACACACAAGCCCCATCGCAGCATTCACTTCGTTTGTTCCAAGCGCGTATTGTACCCCCGCTAGAACACTATCGCCCGACAATGTTTTCCCACGTTCACGATATTTCTTCATCTTCAACGCGTCGCCACCCGTTAAGCCTGTTGGAGAGAATACGCCCTCTCCTTCCACACTTCGTTCAACGGCGTTCTTCATCGTTTGTAAGTTTTTTTCCATTTTCTCCCAGATGTACTCACGACTTTGCTGGGTCATTTCCATTTCCTGTTCAATCATGATTTCCGAAATGGGCTTCTTTTGTTCTGTTGCTAATGCTACCAATTCTTTAATGGTCGAAAACATTGCAAACTTCCTTCCTCATCATCACGCAAACATATAGATGTCATGCGTTTTTCTTAATGTTTGTATTTCTTCTTTTAATTCTGGGGATAATAAATCAACAAGCTCATATCCCATCATTTGGCTATCTTCTGTCATTTCCACTCGCTGTTTTGAAATGGTCACGCCATGTTCTTGCAGCAAGCTGTATAAAACTGGCATTTTTCCAAGAGGAACCACTTCGAGCAAGACCGGAAGAGGGCCTGAAAGCTCCATCTTAAAGCCATCGACTTCGATGACCTTCACTTCCACCGCTCCGCCACCAACTGAGGTCCCGATAAGGCGAATCGTACGCTTCTCATCGCTCAAGATTAAATCCGCGGTATTGGCGTGATTCACAGGGCTTGGTTCTTTTCGTTCGACAAATTCAATATGCATTCCTTCGGACTTGGCAATCTCAACGGCACGTGGCACGCGCTCATCATCTGTCGCAAAGCCTAAGATTCCACTAATTATCGCGAAATCCGTTCCGTGTCCTTTATGCGTTTCGGCAAATGACTCATAATAGTCGCATCGCACGCTTTTTGGCGTTCCACCGAACAACTGTCTCGCAAGAGCACCAATCGCAATCGCTCCAGCAGTATGTGAAGAAGAAGGACCTACCATAATCGGACCAATAATATCAAAACAACTCTTATAATTTTGTACTTTATTTCCTTCCATGTCGGCACTCCTTTCTTTGCTTTACTATCGTATCAGTATACGCCTTTAATGTAAATTATTTTTGGCCGGCAACCCGTATTGCGTATGCATCGAGTAAGATTCGGCTGATGACTTGTAGTGGTAATCGCGAACGTACTTCATAATCTGGGAAATACGAACTCTCTGATTTATACCCAACAAACGTGATATCACTGAGTTTTGCTAGAGGACTCGCTCCATTTGCGGTCAATAAAATAACCGGCACTTCATTTTGTTGACAAACACGCGCTGCCTCCACCAATTCTTCGGTATGCCCATTTAATGAAATAATAATCGCCACATCTTGGGCATTTAAACGGTGACTGATGGTGCGGATAATATTTGGATCCACATACTGTTCGCAGGTACGCTCCAATAGGTGGAGTTTGATTTCCATCTCGGTTGCAATCATTTCACTGAGGCCACGCGAAAATAAATACACTCGTTGGGCCCCAAAAATCGCTTGAACGGCATCCTCAATCGTTTTACTGTCCAGCTGTTCAATCGTCCGACGCACTTCCTGCTCGTTTTTCACAACAACGGCTTGAATCTTTTGGTCGACAGCCTCCAAACTCTTGAAGGTTGATAACTCTTCGTTTGTAAAACGATATTGTTTCTTCAAATCATGTTTAAAGCTAGTAAAGCCGTCATAGCCTAATTTCTTCATCGTACGCACAATCGATGCAGTGGATACATTCGCATCTTCACTCAACTTCACAATCGAGATGGACGGGATTTCATCCAGATGTTGTTCGATATAAGCAAGCAGATATTTCTCCGTATTTGTTAGACCTTGTGTATTGAACATGCGAACTCTCCATTCTGTAAAGATTTACAAATGTTAACCTCATTTTGGGAAACATTTACAGTGTGTCATATGTAATAATAAGTATAGCAAAAAAAGCTTGGAGGTGAAATGATGATTTATACGTGTACGATGAATTTAGCCATCGATTTGTTCATTAAAACCGCGCAGATGCTACCGTCTGAAGTGAACCGAACCGACGAGGCTGTTTACATGCCAAATGGAAAAGGCGTGAACGTCAGCTTCATCTTAAAAGAACTCGGAATTGATAGCACCGCCACTGGTTTTAAAGCAGGTTTTACTGGCCAATTTATCGAGGAAGAACTGCAAAAGGCAGGCATCCAAACACAATTCGTTACGGTAGACGGAATTACTCGTATCAATGTGTTCACGCAAGTTGTGGCCACAAACGAAGAATTCAAACTCGTTAACCAAGGCCCAAGTGTTACACCCGAGCAAGAAGCTTCCCTTCTAGCCATCGTGGAAAACATGAACGCCGACGATATTTTGTTTGTTTCTGGAAGTCATCCTGAAGGCATCACGCGTGCCACTTACGAGAAAATCGCAAAAGCGTCCGAAGAACGTGGCTTTAAGTTTATTCTCGACACTTCCGCTCATTTTGTACCGGAACTATTGGGTTACAAACCATATCTCATCAAACCAAACGACGAAGAATTAGCCGAATGGTTTGGATTGAAGGACATTAGCCTTGAGGAAATTAAGGACTGCGGTCGTAAACTCCTCGAACAAGGTGCTCAAAACGTCATCGTTTCTTTAGGAGACAAGGGAGCCATTCTCTTTACACCAGACGAAACGATTCATGTTACAGCACCAAACGGCGAAGTTGTCAATACTGCCTGTGCAGGAGATACACTTCTTGCAACCTTCGTAGGAAGCCAGTTACAAGGTTTATCCGATGAAGAAGCACTGATCAAAGCCGTCGCAGCGGGAAGCTCAACCGCATTTAGGCCTGGTTTGACAGACTTCAAAGATGTTCCTACATTAATGCAACAAATCAAACGAGTATCCTAACTCGGGAAAATAAAGGAGGAAAAATAATGACAAAATATGATATTATCGCTGCCACTGGGTGTCCGACAGGAATTGCGCACACTTATATGGCACAAGAAGCGCTCGAGCAAGCCGCTAAAAAAGCAGGAGTAACAATTAAAGTCGAAACACACGGACAAATCGGTGTCGAAAACGAACTGACTCCAGAAGAAATCGCAAACGCAAAAGCAGTTATTATCGCTGCTGACAAGGACGTTCAACCACAACGTTTCGTAAACAAAAAGATTATCGACGTTTCAGTTGGACAAGGAATTAAAAATGCCGACGAATTAGTGGCCCAAGCTCTTCGCGGAGAAGGTGTCGTGAAATACCACTCTGACGATGCAACTGTTGAAGCTTCAGAAGCTCCACAATCTTCAAACGTTGGTAAGAGCTCTATCGGTCGTGAAATCTACAAACATTTGATGAACGGTGTATCTCACATGCTTCCATTCGTTGTTGGTGGTGGGGTTCTAATCGCGATTTCATTTGCCGTATTCGGAATTTACTCATTTAAACCAGACGATCCAAGTTACAATGCCTTTTCTGCTCAATTAAAAGAAATTGGTGGATTAGCAATGGGCTTAATGACTCCAGTTCTAGCAGCTTACATTGCACAAAGTATTGGGAACCGTCCAGCATTAGTGAGCGGTTTTGTTGCAGGTTTAATGGCAAGTAATGGCGGCGCAGGATTCCTTGGCGGTATCGTCGGTGGTTTCTTCGCAGGTTACTTAGTGGTTCTTTTAGAAAAATTATTCAAAGGACTTCCAAAAACATTAGATGGTCTTAAAGCTATTTTCTTATATCCTTTATTAGGCGTATTCATTACTGGTTTATTTATGAGTGTCATTGTTAGTCCAATGGCTGGTATCAACCAATCATTAATGGACTTCTTAAAAGGATTCCAAGATCAAAACCCAATTCTTCTTGGTCTTGTAATCGGATGTATGTGTGCCTTTGATATGGGTGGTCCAGTTAACAAAGCTGCATACGTTACAGGTACTCTTCTTCTTGCTGAAGGAAATACTACATTCATGGCAGGTGTTTCTGCAGCATGTATCGCTCCTCCACTTATTACAACGGTTGCCGTATTATTATTCAAAAACCGTTTTGACACAGACGAACGTAATGCTGGTTTAGTCAACTTCATCTTAGGTTCAACTCACATTACTGAAGGGGCTATTCCTTTCGTTGCCAAAGATCCACTTCACGCAATGCCTTCAATGATGTTAGGTTCTTCAATCGCTGCAATCTTAACTTACTTATTCGGCGTACAAGTACCTGCTCCTCACGGTGGTTTCTTAGTATTACCAGTTGTGACACATCCATTCTTATGGGTATTAGCCATTGCGATTGGTTCTGTTGTCGGTGGTGTTGTTCTTGGAGCAACTCGTAAACCACTTTCTGAATAATCGACTTTTAGAAAGAACTTTGGAGGTTGAAAATGTTAATTAGTAAAGAATCTATTTTCTTAAATGAAAACCTTACTTCTCAAGAAGAAGTGTTTCGTTTCATCTCACAAAAAGCTGTAACACTAGGCGTTTCAGCAGACGAAAACGCCGTGTACAACGGACTTGTAGAACGTGAACAACAAGGAACAACAGGAATGATGGACGGATTTGCGATTCCACATGCAAAATCAAGTGCCATCACAACTCCAAAAATCGTCATCGTTCGTCTTAGTGACGGAATTGACTGGAACAGCATGGATGGAAAACCAACTTCATTCATCTTCAGCTTATTAATTCCAGATGGCGAAGCAGGAACGACTCACCTTAAGCTACTAGCATCGGTTGCTCGGTTGCTCATGAAAGCTGATGTCAAAGAAGCTTTATTAGGCGCTACAACTGCTGAACAACTTGAAGAAGTATTAAATAGTCATTTAGCAGGATAACCCACTCGCCAGGAGAGAAAGCACAAAACCGTTCTCTCCTGGTATTTTTATTCTATTTCCTGAAATTCAGTTGAAAATCCTCAGAATCCCTCTATTTTTCGGCAAACGCTATTGACGAAAGCACTAAAAAAACTTACAATGGTATTAACTGGTAGTGACCAGTTGTAGAAGAGTTTTTTACGAAAGGAGGAACCGATATGGTAGCCAAACCTTCTCCACTCTACTCAACACTGAGTTTAGCGTTGATCGACTTCATTAAGACCAAGGGAAAAGCACACGAAAAAATGCTTTCGGAGCGCGAAATTACAAAAGTCTATAATGTCAGTCGCACCACCGTTCGAACAGCGCTGAAGGAATTGGAGACGCTTGGATATATTTATAAGCGTCATGGAAAAGGCACGTTCATTTCAACGCAATGGAAAGAACGCCAAAACTTGCTGGAAGGCTACAGTTTCACGGAACAGATGAAGGAACTCGGCAAGGTCCCTTCCACGAAAATTACTTCGCTGGATTGTTACGAAGCCGATGAATTTATCGCTCCACTTGTTGGAATCGAAGCTGGTGACAAGCTCTTTCGTCTGAAACGCATTCGGTATGCAGATGGCATTCCACTCATGAAAGAAACAACTTTCTTACCATACGACGTCTTCAAAACCTTAACGAAGACCCAGTTAGAAGGCCAATCTTTATATGAAGTGTTTGCGAATGATTTTAATCAGCAAATCCACTACGCCGACGAAGAATTCTCAGCGAGCATTCTCACGCCGGAAGAAGCGGAAGTCTTGGATGTGGATCCGCACAGCGCTTGTTTACGGTTTATGCGAACCACATTAAATCCTGAAAATCGCATCATCGAATATACGATCAGTGTTGCCAGAAGCGACCAATTCTTCTACAAAGTAAGACACTATCGCACAAACAACTAAAAAAATATTTGGAGGGTATTATGTTTCAATTTTCAACAAGTCAATTAGAAGCTTTATCTGCAGAGATTACCACGCGTGAAATTCGCCAACAACCAGAATTGTGGAAAGAAGCTTTTGATTACTACAAAGCAAACTTAGAACGCATTACTGCTTTCTTAGATAACTTACCTGAAGGTCGCCTTCGCGTGATTTTCGCAGGTGCGGGTACATCACAATATGTGGGAGATACGATTCTTCCTTACTTAAAACGTACAGGAAATGAAGATCGTTTTGATTTCCAATCAGTCGGAACAACAAACCTTGTAAGTAATCCACATGACTACTTCAAAGCAGAAATTCCTACAGTGCTTGTTTCATTTGCACGTAGCGGTAACTCACCAGAAAGTCTTGCCAGCGTGCAACTTGGCCAACAAATCGTGCGCGACTTCTATCAAATCACGATTACTTGTGCGCCAGAAGGAAAATTAGCCATTGCTGCTAAAGACGACACAAACAACTTACTCTTAATGATGCCAGACCGCTCTAACGACGCTGGTTTTGCGATGACAGGAAGCTTCACATGTATGACTCTTACAGCGCTTCTTGTATTCGACAAAGCTCACTCACTTGAAGAAAAAGAAGGCTTCGTGAAAGCCATCCGTCAAATGGGTACAAGCGTTCTAGAACGTGAAGACGTGATTCAACATTACGTGAACTTAGACTACAACCGCGTGATTTACTTAGGTTCTGGTTCTCTCAGCGGCCTTGCTCGCGAAGTTCAATTGAAAATTCTTGAATTGACAGCTGGTCAAATCGCAACAGCCTTCGATTCTTCAATGGGATTCCGTCACGGTCCTAAATCATTTGTAAACGGCTCTTCTCTAGCCTTCGTATTCGTATCGAACGACGACTATACTCGTCAATACGACATCGATATCTTAAACGAATTACATGGCGACCAAATCGCACGCCTTGTTCTTGCGGTTGGAGTGGACGCAGAAAGTGACTTTGAAGGTCTATCATTCAACTTCGATAAAGAATATCGTTTCGTTCCAGATGCTTACCTTGCACTTCCATATGCAGTATTTGGACAAACTGTTTCTCTACTTTCTTCTATCAAAGTTGGAAACAAACCAGACACTCCTTCACCAACAGGCACTGTAAACCGTGTCGTTAAAGGAGTAACGATTCACCCATTAGAAGCATAAATAACTTAATTGAAAAGAGATGATCCTATGACAACTTATATTTATGCCAAAGCATTTTATTTTGAAGACGAAGTGAAAGGTCCAGGGTACTTACCGATTTTAGATAATGGAACTTTCGGAGCCTTCCAAACTGAAAAACCAGAAAGCGGCGCTAGCGTCATCGACTACGGCAACTATCAAATTGCCCCAGGTCTTGTGGATACCCATATTCACGGATTCAAAGGCGCTGACGTTATGGATAACGACGTAGAAGCACTTCGTACCATTTCAGAAGGACTTCCTTCATGCGGGGTTACTTCTTACTTACCAACAACTTTAACCGCATCTCGCGAATTATTAGCGGATGTCTGCCAAACAGTCGGCGATAACGCCACAACACTTGGCGGCGCTAAAATCAGAGGGATTTTCCTAGAAGGTCCATTCTTTAGTGAAAAATACAAAGGCGCGCAAAACCCTAAATACATGGGCGACCCTAAATCTGAAATCTTGGATGAATGGCAAGAACGCGCTGGCGGTTGGGTGAAGAAAATCGCGATTGCGCCTGAACGTGAAGGTGCTGTTGATTTCATCAAACACGCGAAAACAAAAGACATCTATGTCGCTCTTGCACATACAGATGCCACTTACGAAGATTGCAAAAACGCCGTTGAAGCCGGTGCGAATATCTTCGTTCACACTTACAACGGAATGCGTGGCTTACATCACCGCGAACCAGGTGTTGTCGGCGCGGCACTCACATTGCCAAACGTATTCGACGAACTCATCTGTGACGGTCACCACGTCCACCCAGTGAGCGCAAGTATCGTCATGAAATGTTGCGGTCACGACCATGTAGCCCTTATTACAGACTGCATGCGTGCGGGCGGTATGGGCGAATGCGAATCGATGCTTGGAGAATTCCCTGTTATCGTAAAAGACGGTACGGCTCGCTTGAAGGACGGCGGTAGCCTTGCTGGAAGTATCCTAGAACTCATCCAAGGGGTTCAAAATGTTGTGAAATGGGGCATTGCGACTCCACACGAAGCTCTTACAATGGCTAGCCTTGTTCCTGCAAAATCAGTCGGTATCGACGACGTTTGCGGACGCATCGACCCAGGGTACGCAGCGGACTTCATCGTATTAGACGATGATTTACAACTCAAAGCGACTTACTTAGACGGTAAGCCTTATTTCGAAGCTTAATAAAATAAAAACAACTAAAGGAGTGTTATTATGTCAAAATTAGTATTAACAAAATTCTCTTCTTCAATTCTTTTAGACCCTGAATACGGTCTTCCAGCTGCAAAATTACGCCACGAAGACTGCGGACTTTTAATCTCTTACGAAAAAACTGGTTACGACGCAACAGAAATCGGCCGCTTACCAGACTTACTTCCAATCTGGTCTGCAAAACGTATTAAAGAATTAGGCGCTGACGCTGTTAAAGTTCTTTTATACTATGATATTGACGAAGATCCAGCAATCAACGACATCAAACATGCATGGGTAGAACGTGTTGGTAGCGAATGTGTGGCAGAAGATATTCCATTCTTCTTAGAAATCGTTTCTTACGAAGCAAGTGACGACGATGTGAAATCAGCGGCATACGCAAAAGTAAAACCTCATAAAGTAAACGACGCAATGAAAGTCTTCTCTGACCCACGTTACAATGTTGATGTATTAAAAGTAGAAGTTCCAGTAAACATGAACTTCGTAGAAGGCTTCACTAAAGAAGGCGTTGAACCTGTGTATACTCGCGAAGAAGCATTACGTTTATTCAAAGAACAATCTGAAATTACTGACCTACCATTCATCTTCTTAAGTGCTGGTGTTTCTGCTGAATTATTCCAAGAAACACTACGCTTTGCGAAAGAAGCTGGTTCTACTTTCAATGGTGTGTTATGTGGTCGTGCAACATGGAAAGATTCTGTAGCGGTGTTTGCGACTGAAGGGGAAGAAGCTGGTCGTGCGTGGTTGGCAAACCAAGGACGTAAGAACATCGAGGACCTTAATGTTGTTTTAGATGAAACTGCAACTCCATGGTTAGATCGTGTTGAAGTAAAATAAATTAAATAAATAAGTTAAAGAGCGTTGCTCTTGAAACACCTGATAACCGCTGTGGTTTCTTCAAATCCTTGCGGATATCTTCATAGTAATAGTGATGAGGCACCGGCTCGAGTCTAAGGTCTCTCGCCTTTAAAGCCTCAAAGGGGACGTACGGAATTTTATTCCTACGTCCCCTAATTCATTTTAATGCAAACTCCCATCACTATTACTATAGAATCCGCAAGATTCTTTGAAACCACAATTGGTGTTGTTCGCAACGCTCTACTTTTTTTACTTCTTCTAACCATGAAAGGCAGGAAAAAGAGAGGACAAAGTGGAAAATGCTAAAAAAATCCTAGGTGTTTTTTCGCAACGCTCTACTTTATTTACTTCTACTAACCATGGATTGTAGAGGAAGGATGAAAGATAGAAAAAAGGCCGGGCGAAATCGCTCGGCCTTTTTGGGGTTGATTATTTTTTGATGCTGTATTTTGTGCCTTCAAGAGATGCTTGTAATGCGTCGACGCTTGCGTCTCCTTCGACTGTAGCTACTTTGTTTTCTAAGCTGACTTCAACGTTTGTTACGCCTGGTACGCTTGAGAAACGTTCTTTCACTGTGTTGGCACATCCTGCGCATGTGATTCCTTCTAAATTGTATTCTTTTTTCATCATAAATCTCTCCTTTATAGTTATGCTTTCCAGCGTTTTAATCTAAGGGCGTTGAGGACAACGGATACGGAACTGAAGCTCATTGCGGCTCCGGCAATCATTGGGTTGAGGAGTGGTCCGCCAAATAGGTGAAGAACTCCCATCGCAAATGGAATTCCGATAACGTTGTAGGCAAATGCCCAAAATAGATTTTCTTTAATATTACGGATGGTTGCACGGCTAAGTTTTAACATCGCTGGTACATCCATCAAGTCGCTCTTCATTAAGACGGCGTCTGCAGATTCGATGGCTACGTCTGTTCCGGTACCGATTGCGATACCGACTTGTGCTTGTGCAAGCGCTGGGGCATCATTGATACCATCTCCCACCATCGCCACAATATAGCCTTCTTCTTGTAATTTTGAGACATAATTCGCCTTATCTTGCGGTAAAACTTCACTAAATACGCGGTCAATCCCCACTTCAGCAGCAATCGCTTGTGCAGTTCGTTCGTGGTCCCCTGTCATCATAGCGACTTGAATGCCCATTTCATGTAGGGTTTGGATGGCACGCGCGCTGCTTTCTTTAACAGTATCCGCTACAACAATCAGCCCTTGTACGGCATCGTTATAGCCAATATAGAGCGGTGTTTTTCCTTGTTCGGCAAAATGATTGGCTTTGTCGTTCATCTCAACATTGGCAAGACCATTTTCACGCATCCATTTTTCATTACCAAGGAAGACGAGCGTTTCACCCACGTGACCTTTAATCCCGAAACCAGGAATGGCTTCGAAGTTCGTCACTTCATCAAATGCAGCCCCTTGTTCTTTGGCTTTGGCAACAATCGCTTCGCCAAGAGGGTGTTCGGACGCTACTTCAAGGCTGGCAGCTAGGCGAATGAGGGCATCTGCATCGGTAGAATCGGCAGTGACCACATCTGTGACCACAGGAGTTCCGTTTGTAATAGTTCCTGTTTTGTCGAAAACAACCATATTCACGTGGTTGGCTTCTTCCAACGCTTCCCCACTCTTAAGAAGGATTCCGTTTTCGGCCCCTTTACCAGTCCCAACCATGATAGCAGTTGGTGTCGCAAGCCCTAACGCACATGGGCAGGCGATAACGAGCACTGAGATGGTAATCGTAAGGGCAAATACCCATGATTCTTGTCCAAGGAAATACCAAGCAAGTCCAGAAACAAGAGCCAAGACGATTACGATTGGAACGAATACTCCAGAAACCTTGTCGGCCAGTTTGGCAATCGGTGCTTTGGATCCTTGTGCTTGTTCGACTAACTGAATGATTTGAGAAAGGGCTGTGTCTTTCCCGATTTTTGTTGCTTTTAGAATGAAAGAACCTGTCTTGTTTAAACTTGCCCCAATCACTTCATCGCCAACTGCTTTCGATACTGGAATACTTTCCCCTGTTAACATCGATTCGTCAACAGTTGAGTTTCCTTCTGTCACAATGCCATCGACTGGAACTTTTTCACCCGGTTTGACACGAATGAGGTCGCCCACTTGCACTTCTTCTACAGGAACTTCTACTTCTTGTCCGTCTCGTAAAACAGTCGCCATTTTAGGAGCAAGTCCTACGAGCGTTTGAATCGCCATGGATGTTTTCCCTTTTGACACGTCTTCGAAGTATTTTCCAAGTGTGATTAAGGTTAAAATAACGCCGGCTGATTCGTAGTAAAGGTTCATCGCAAAATGCGCGTGACCTTCTAATACGTGGTACGTTCCGTAAAGGCTATAAAGGAACGCAGCGCTTGTGCCAAGTGCGACTAAGCTGTCCATGTTCGGATGTCCTTTTGACAAGGCCTTAAATCCATCCACGAAGAAACGACGTCCAATCCAGACAATTGGGAGAACAAGCGCCAATTGAATCAACGCGTAGCTAACTGGACTTTGCATTGGGCTTAGAAAGGCTGGCATTGGAATTCCAACCATATCCGCCATTGCGATAAAGAGAAGTGGCACGGTGAAAATCGCTGAAATGGTTAGGTTCCGCTTCATTTCTCTTAAGTGCGCTTCTTTCTTTTCGTTCTTTTCTTCGAGTTCTTCTTCCACTGATTTGCCACGAGGACGAGCGCTGTATCCCACACCATCGACCACTTTGGCGATTTCTTCAGGGGTTACGCTATCGTTTGCTTCAACAGTCATGATCTCGGTTGCCAAGTTAACGCTGGCTTTATCAACGCCAGGAATTTTGCTGACGGCATTCTCGATCGTCATGGCACATGAAGCACAACTCATTCCTTCAATAATGTACTCTTTTTGTTTGCTCATCACTTTCACCGCTTTCGTTTACATTTGTAATTTACATTGTTAGTTTACACCAGTAATCTACAAATGTCAACAGGAAAGCTTAAAAAATTTTTTTGAATAAAAAACTCAAGCCAACAGCGATTCTGCCAGCTTGAGTTTGGGCGTAATCTATTTAATTAATTCTGATAGAGCTCACTAATTGCTCAAAATCTCGTTGGACTCTACTGAATTCTTCATGAGATACGTTCAACTCTATTTGATATAACACTTCTAATAACGCATCTTGCTCTTCAAAAAGATAAGAAACAATCATCCGATTACTCGTCTTTGCTGAAATTTTATAGAGGTAAATGCGATCTGTAAACTCTTCAAAACGAAACTCCAACAGTTCGCCATAATATTTCGTAAACGCCGACTTGATATCTGCTTTACTAAAACTTGCATACCCACTATCAATCATGAATGATAAAACGTTATTTTTATTATGAGTATCTGCAAAGATTTGATACGCATCCGTATGGCCATCTCCTAAATCGTTATATTCATCAGACAGTGGCGTATAAGTCACCTTTGCTCCAGAAAGTGTCAAGAACTGTGCCGCACTCGGCAGTACTTCTTCAACAGATAACAGTCTCTTAATTTCAGAAAGATGTGCATGAAGTTCTGTCACAGGGCATTCGAATACAGCCTCTTTATCTGCTACATACCCACCTGTTTTGGTCGCCAACTTCAACCCTTGCACTCTACATACATCACCACGTAAAAAGATTTTGACAGAAGTGAACTTTTTGCTAAAAGCTTTAAAAGTCTTGCATCCCAATTCTGTCCAAAATTCATATAAATCGCCTGTGTAAAGAGGTGTTTTCTTAGAAATCTCCAGTGCTGCAGTAATGCTTTCAATGATTCTTTGATCCGTACAGCCTTTTTCAACACGTAAAACTGGTGGCACAATAACTGGTGCATTCGTCCCCTCTTGTTTTGAATGGGCCCCAAAAATATACCCTAGATCTTTATTAAAATAAATCGTTACTCCTGTAAACAAATCTAATTCCCTCCAACATAAAAATTTTTTATTTTGCTGAAGATAAAATTTCTTCTATCGTAGTTTCTCTCTCTTCGACTAAATCGTAAAAGCCAACATGAACACCTTCTTCATATAGCCAACATAAATCTGTCCCATACGGTGCTTCGAAAATCTCAAGCATTACTGGAGCAATCTCATAAATCGAATCAGCTCCTAGAATTTTGAAATTGGCTGCATCTGAAAGATACTCTTCATCATCTTCAATGGATAATAGATTCCATCCGTTCAATGGAGGGATGGAAGATTGTTCACGAAAAGTATATCGAATTGGCTTACCTTCAAGAATATTGTTCGAAACAATAAAACCACCAAAATCACTATTATTAATCATTGTACTCCTCCATTCAATTAGGAATTAACAACATTGATCTAAAAAATAAGTTGACGCTCCCCTATACTTCTTATTTAAAAATATACACTCTTCTCATTTTCTTGAATTATTCTCCTTTTCTAGTGGAGATACATAATTCCACGGCAATTTCCCTTTCGATTCAATCCGAATCTTCTCCGCAATCGGAATCAATTCTTCAAGTTCTTCTTGAGAAAACAGTTCTCTATTCTCTGGGAAATCAATCAAAGAGGTAGGATACTTTCGTATAAAATTTCTTTGGCTAATCAATTTTTCTTCTTCCGTCGGTGGCCAACAATCATTTTTTATCTTAAAAGATATTTCGTGTAACGTTCTCTCCCCATCCTCTAATAAGGCAAATAACTCATTCGGTAATTCATAAACCACCCGCTGAGGAGCTATTCCTCCTTCTTCAGTAACGTAATAAAGTTTATCGCCATCTCTCCAAATTTGCTGGCCATAGCCTTTTACTTCCTCAAACTGGATTACATCTTCCCATTTTAATGTCGTACGTCCCATACATAATCTCCTCTTTTGAAATTCGAGAATCGTATACTCACTCGTAGTTATATAACGTCCCGTTTTTAAGAATCCCTGGCTTGTTGTTGGTCAATATATGTTTCATATCTGGTATATCATTTCCTTCCTTTAAGCGAAAATCAACCGTTATTCTTGTTTCAGGAATATTATTAAACTTTCCTCTTATAGACAAATTATAGTAGGATATTGACACTCCATTGCTTACAGGGACTACTTCTAGTGTATTCCAATCAAACTGGACTGTTTCGATTTTCGGATACTCTGAATGCACCCATGCTACAATCTCTTCCTCATGCTCTTTCAACCACGCCAATTGCTTATCTCTTGCGGTCGCAAAGATTGTGTTCGCACGCCACTCTTGATTACTCAGCGCAACGGCTCCTACACCTAACAACGCTACTGTCCCTATGATTGCTAGTTTCTTCTTCATCCTTTTTCCCTCTATTCTCCTATATGTATCAATGCATCTACGCCGTTTTTCAAGGCCTCCCGATACGCATCATCGCCTGTAGTATCCTTGTCATACCACGCCATTACGATTTCAGCCCGATCATCAATGATTTGAGCAACTTCGATTTTAAAGAAATTATACGGAGCAAAACCTGCATCCTCCACGACGATTTCTCCCATTCTATCCTCTGTTTCCAATATGATCCTTAAATAGTCTTCGTTATCCGCAACCATTTCCGTCTGAACGCCATGCGTATTTAGAACATCGCTATTTTCAAGTAGCCATTCTCTAACAATCGTTTTAACTCTTTGAATTTTATCCATCATTTTTCACCCTTAACGTCCTCCCGGCTGCATCATTTTCCATCCTCATCCCAAAGCGGTGAAGGATAAGCTGGTGTAAATCCTAACTCTTTGCCTTGTATATTCATTTCAACATAATTTTCTAACGTGTTGATAAAGTCCACCTTGGCTACCTCAAAACTGTTAAATTCAACCGTATTCCCAATTACATATGATCTGTCATCTCGACTGTTAATCATAAACTTTCCATCTCTATAGAATAAGTGAAACGCCCATGGTAACCGTTTGTTTTCATCAAACAAAACATACTTTAAGCTCTCAAAATGACGTTCTTTAATTTCTTGTTCAACTATATATTTCATGTTCTCAATATCAATCATCGATTTTCTCCCATAATGGAGAGTGATATGCTCCCTCTAAAGTAGACACTTAAAAAAGTAAACTACTTTAAAGGGGGTATTTTTAGGTTGGTTAAGAAACATACTGCAAAAGAATTAGAA
>JAGZLX010000061.1 GCA_018364485.1 Granulicatella adiacens | reverse complement strand
GCCAAGCCTTTTAGATTGCACGTGAATAGTACTGACAAAGGCGATAGATATGGTATAATAAAGAGAATTAGTGTCAAGAGAAAGAGGAATTGAAAGAAGAGAGCAACATTTTTAAAAGCAAGTCTAATCTCGAAAGGGATCATTGCGACCTGTGCGATTGTCGGTTTTCTAATGCAGATGACGCTTCATGGGTGGCATGGACTTCGTTACTACACGAATCAATCGAATTTACTCGTTGGATTGTTTATGGTGTACTTGCTATTGAAATACCGCAAAGACGGCCATTGGAGTAAGATGGATCTTCGCTTGAAGGGTGGCGTTACGGTTGCGATTCTTCTAACCGGGCTGGTGTATCACTTTATGTTAGCACCACAAAAGACAGCTGAAGAGTTCTGGACGATTGAGAATTTCTTGTCGCACTATATTGTGCCGTTTGGAACGTTAGCGGATTGCATCGTCTTTGATAAAGGGCATTGCTACAAGTGGTATGATCCATTTACGTGGACGCTGTTGCCGCTGGTCTATGCGATTGTGTCTGTGGCGATTGCACTGACAACTCGTATTCCGATTGGAAATAACAAAGATGGCCCATTCCCATATTTCTTCTTGAATGTGGATAAATATGGATTTGTCGGCGTCTTACAATATTGCTTAGGATTAGCCGTAGCCTTCTTAATTGGCTCGTATATTCTTTTCGTATTTAAAAATGGATTCAAAACGAAGGAACGTTTATAAGAGAGGAGACTTTCATGGTTCGAGATATTGGAATCGACTTAGGAACAGCGAATATTTTAGTGTTCTTGAAAGATCGTGGAATTATTTTAAATGAACCGTCACTCGTTGCGCTAGATGAGCGTAATGGTGACGTGATTGCAGTCGGTGAACGTGCGTACCAAATGGTGGGCCGTACGCCAAAAGAAATCAATGTGCACCATCCATTAAAGGGTGGGGTGATTGCGGATATCGCAGTTACTGAGCAATTGCTTGAATTATTCATGCAAAAATTAAACTTAAATAGTTGGTTCTCAAAACCAGATATTTTGATTTGTACACCAACAAATATTACGACAGTCGAGCAAAAAGCGATTATCCAAGCGGCGATTAAATGCGGCGGACGTAATATTTACTTAGAGGAAGAACCTAAAGTGGCCGCAGTCGGCGTTGGACTGGATATCTTCTCTCCAATTGGAAACATGGTCATCGATATCGGTGGAGGGACAAGTGATATTGCCGTTCTTTCAATGGGCTCAACGGTCACAAGCCGTTCGATTAAATTAGCCGGCGACAATATGGATTTTGCTATTTCGGAATATATTAAAGACAAATATCAACTCATTATCGGAGACCGTACCGCTGAAGCCATCAAGATGAATCTTGGTAGTGCGATTGAGGTGGAAAACGAGTCGGATATGATTGTTAAAGGTCGCGATATGACGACTGGTTTGCCGAAGACGGTAACGATTTATACAAATGAAATTTATCATTGCTTAAAAGAAATGCTCGATACGATTGGTGAAGAAGTTAGACTCGTACTCGAGGCGACTCCACCAGAACTCGCAGGCGATATTATCGAACGCGGCGTGATGGTAACAGGAGGCGGAGCGCTCATCCAAGGAATCGACCGTATGCTTTCTGAGAAGCTACAAGTTCCAGTGATGATTGCTGAGAACCCGTTACAAAGTGTTGCGATTGGAACAGGAATCTTATTAAACCGCATTAAAGCAGATCGTGGTATTTTCTCAGGGCTAAGAAGACTCTTCAGTTCTAAGAAAGTTGTAATGAACCCAACTGCGAATATGATTGATGATGAAAGGAAAGAAGAAGCATGAAGCAAGAATTGAAAAATAGTGGTCACTTATTATTGACGGCGCTACTCCGTGTCTTAATCTTCGTGATTATCGCAGTCATCTTATTTGCACTTGGCTTAATGGTTGGTTATGCCGTTCTTGGTGAAGGTCACAACCCATTTGATATTTTCTCAAAAGAAGTATGGGACAAGATTTTCAACTTTATTAACTAACAAGCAGATAGATTGACCTTTGTTGACTATTGAAGTAGACTATAACAAAAGCAGAATATGGAGGAAATGCTATGAATTTAATTCCAACAGTTATCGAGCAGTCTTCACGCGGAGAACGCGCTTATGACATTTACTCACGTTTATTAAAAGACCGTATCATCATGGTGAGCGGACCTGTTCACGACGATATGGCGAATGCGATTATCGCGCAATTACTATTCTTAGATGCACAAGATCCTGAGAAAGATATTTACATGTATATTAACTCTCCAGGAGGAAGTGTAACAGCAGGTTTAGCCATCTACGATACAATGAACTTCATTAAAGCAGACGTTCAAACAATCGCGATGGGGCTAGCAGCGTCAATGGGTTCATTCCTATTAACAGCTGGTGCAAAAGGCAAACGTTTCGCATTACCAAACGCTGAAATCTTAATCCACCAACCTTTAGGCGGAGCACAAGGGCAAGCGACAGAAATCGAAATTGCAGCTCGTCAAATCTTAAAAACACGTGAACGCTTAAATAAAATCTTGGCAAAACAAACAGGTCAAAAATTATCACGTATCGAAAAAGATACAGACCGTGATAACTACATGACAGCACAAGAAGCCTTAGAATACGGCTTAATCGATGCCATCATGGAAAGCTCAAAAGAAATGAAATAACAGAAAGTGCAGAAGAACTAATAGTTCTTCTGCTTTTTTTTCGCCGTATATCTTCCTTTTTATGCTTGAAAGCGGTACAATAGACACATACGACTTTGTTAGAAGGTAAAAGGGGAAAAGGTTATGACAACAGAAGGAAATCCATTAAATAATGCTCGTGTGGCATATGAATATTACGAATTACCAGGGGAATTGGTAGATATTCAACCTTTAGGAAATGGATTAATTAATAAAACCTATCAAATTACACATACACATGAAAATGAAGAAAAACAATATGTATTACAAGCCATTAACCATGATATTTTTCCAAACGTACGTGGATTAATGGAAAATATCGAGAAGGTAACTACTTATCTTCGTGAGAAATACGAAGCAGAAGGACGCGACGCTTCTCGTGAAACGCTCCGTGTTATCCGCACTAAAGATGGCCATTTAACAGCGAACTTGGATAACGGAACATACTGGCGTATTTATGATTCAGTGAAAAATAGCTATTCATTAGATAAAGTAGAAAGTCCAGAACAATTTTACATCACAGCGAAAGCATTTGGTCGTTTTGCCTATGACTTAAACGACTTCGATGCAAGCCAATTAGTCGAAGTGATTCCAAAATTCCACGATACACGTAATCGTTACAGACAGTTGGAAGAAGCGATTAGAGAAGATCGCGTTGACCGTGTGAAAGAGGTGCAAGAAGAGATTGCATTTATCCAAAACCGTAAAGCGGACTGCTTCTTACTCTATGATTTACTCGATGAAGGCGTATTGCCGCTTCGTGTAACGCACAATGATACAAAATTAAACAACATTATGTTCGACAGTGAAACGAAAGAACCGCTTTGCATCGTGGACCTTGATACAGTGATGCCAGGCTTAGTGTTATTTGATTTTGGGGATTCGATTCGATTTGGTGCAAACGACTGCGCCGAGGACGAACCTGATTTATCAAAAGTGAACTTTGATTTCGACTTATACGAAACTTACGTGAAAGGCTTTATCGAAGGAACAAACGGCATCTTGACGGAAGCCGAACTCAAATACTTACCTTGGGGAGCTCGTGTCATTACGCTCGAACAAGGGATTCGTTTCTTGACGGACTATATCAATGGGGACGTTTATTACGCAACGACTCGTCCAGGACAAAACTTGGACCGTGCACGTACGCAATTGAAATTGGTACAAGATATGGAAAACGTGTGGGATAAGATGGTCGAAGCTGTTAAAAACGCACAAAAATAAGAAATTCAGACTCTCTGACAGATTTGTCAGAGAGTTTTTTGTAGTTCTGAACACTATATATTGTAAATTATAACGATTCTAAAACACAATATATTGTGTTTTAGGGGTTGATTTTTATTTTTTGAGTGCTAAAATAAGGACTAGAGTTTAAGGAGGAATCGTGATGAGTGTAGAGACATTAACAGCGTTATCGGTCACGAAGAGGGATGGCCGACAAGTCGAATTTCAAAAGGAAAAAATTCAACGTGCGATTGAAAAAGCGGAAATCGGATTGAATGGTGAATTAAGCGACGAGCGGATGGAAGTGCTTGGTCGCATCGTAGAGGATGTCCTCGCGGAGATTTCAAGACGCTTTAACGACACGATTGAGATTTATGAAATTCAAAATATCATTGAACATTTACTGATTGAAGATGGAGAATCAGAGCTTGCACAAGAGTATATTGCTTACCGTGTAGATCGTGATTTACGCCGTAAGAATCAGTTGGATTTCCAATGGGCGCTCTCACGATTAACGAATAAAGAAGCCAGCGTCGTCAACGAGAACGCGAATAAAGATAGCAAAGTTTTTAATACACAGCGCGACTTAACGGCTGGGACGGTTGGGAAGATTATCGGCTTGAAGATGCTTCCGCCGCACGTGGCCAATGCGCATTTAAAAGGCGACATCCATTATCACGACTTGGACTATCATCCATATATGCCGCTCACGAACTGTTGCTTAATTGACTTCGAGCACATGCTAGGGCTCGGTTTTAAAATTGGAAATGCAGAAGTGGAATCTCCTAAATCCATCCAAACAGCTACCGCACAAATGGCGCAGATTATCGCCAATGTGGCGAGTAGTCAGTATGGTGGGTGTTCTGCTAACCGTGTGGATGAGTTACTAGCACTTTATGCAGCCAAGAACTACGAAAAGCATTTAGCAGATGCAAAAGAATGGATTGAAGGAGAAGACCGTCAAGAAGCGTATGCGATGAAGAGGACGGAAAAAGATATTTATGATGCGATGCAATCCTTAGAATATGAAATCAACACGCTCTATACATCCCAAGGACAAACGCCATTTACCACACTTGGATTTGGACTTGGGACAAATCACTTTGAACGTTGTATTCAAAAGGCCATCTTGCAAGTGCGTATGGAGGGAATTGGCAAAGAAAAACGAACTGCTATTTTCCCAAAACTCGTTTTTACGTTGAAACGTGGCGTGAACTTGGAAGAAAACGACCCAAACTATGACGTGAAGCAATTGGCGTTGGAATGTGCGACAAAACGAATGTATCCAGACGTGTTGAGCTATGACCAAATCGTTCGTTTAACGGGAAGTTTCAAGGTGCCGATGGGATGCCGTTCATTCTTACAAGGATGGAAGGACGAAAACGGCCAAGAAGTGAACGATGGACGAATGAACTTAGGGGTTGTGACTCTTAATATTCCTCGTATTGCGCTTGAAGCAGACGGATCTCTTCAAAAGTTTTGGGAGATTTTTGAGGAAAAACTCGCGATTTGTAAAGATGCACTCGTCTACCGTGTGGAACGTTGTAAGGAAGCCACTCGCGACAATGCGCCAGTCTTGTATCATTACGGCGCATTTGGCCAACGTTTGAAGGATGGTGAAGAAGTTGACGTTCTATTTAGAAACAAACGTGCGACGGTTTCTCTTGGCTATATTGGTCTTTATGAAGCCGCAACGGCCTTCTTTGGTCCTGCTTGGGAAACGAACCCTGAAGCCAAGGCCTTTACTTTAGAAATCGTGAAGTCATTGAAGGCACATACGGATGCATGGGGCGACGAATATGGCTATCATTTCAGCGTCTATGCGACTCCAAGTGAAAGTTTGACCGACCGTTTCTGCAAGCTCGATATTGAAAAATTCGGTCTCGTGTCCGATATTACCGAGAAGGAATACTACACGAATAGTTTCCATTATGATGTGCGTAAAAATCCAACGCCATTTGAAAAGATTGACTTCGAAAAAGATTATCCTGTGTATTCTTCAGGTGGTTTCATCCATTACTGCGAATATCCAGTGCTTCGTCAAAATCCGAAGGCGCTGGAAGCCGTGTGGGATTTTGCCTATGACAAAGTCGGATACCTTGGAACGAATACGCCAATCGACCACTGCTATAAGTGTGGTTTTGACGGCGAATTTACTCCAACGGCTAAAGGATTCGAATGTCCACAATGTAAGAACCATGATCCGCAAACGTGTGATGTGGTGAAACGAACTTGTGGTTATCTTGGTAATCCTCAAGCACGTCCGATGGTGCATGGTCGTCACGTGGAAATTTCTTCGCGTGTAAAACATATGCCAAAACTCAAGGAACGCTATGCGCTTGGGGTGACGGAGGATGAATAACCCGAAGCCAAAAGAATGGACCAGCCAGCAGTATTCCCAGGGGAAGATTGCGAGCTATAAACCGTATAATTTTGTTGATGGGGAAGGGGTACGCTGCTCGCTGTATGTGAGCGGCTGCCTTTTTGCCTGTGAAGGGTGTTATAACGTTATCGCGCAAAATTTCAACTACGGCATTCCGTATACAAAGGAACTCGAAGCACAAATCGTTGAAGATGTGGGTGCTTCGTATTGTCAGGGTTTAACACTTCTTGGAGGCGAGCCGTTTTTAAATACGGGTGTCTGCCTTTCTCTAGTAAAGGCTCTCAGACAAGCATACGGGCACACCAAAGACGTATGGTCGTGGACAGGATATACTTGGGAAGAATTGATGCAAGAAACAGAGGATAAGCTGGAATTACTCCGCTTGATTGATATTTTAGTTGATGGACGATTTGAACTTGCCAAGAAGGATTTGACCTTGCAATTTCGAGGCTCTAGCAATCAGCGCATTATCGATGTGCAGGCATCTCTTGCGGTTGGGGAAGTTATTTTATGGAAAGGCCTCTGGGAATCATAAGAAACGATAAAATTTCTGACAAATGGTCATTATTTTGATAAAATGAAGAAATGAAATACGTTAAAGGAGACGACAATGGCGATTACAGGACTTGGAATGGATGCAGTGGAACTTTCACGCATTGAAAAAATCGTGGCAGAACCGAAGACTTTTTTACAAAAAGTGCTGACTCCAGCAGAACTTGAGAAATATAATAGTCTTCCAACGAAGCGAAAAGTGGAGTTTCTCGCTGGACGTTTTGCGGCCAAGGAAGCCTACGCAAAAGCATTGGGAACAGGAATTGGACAACACGTATCTTTCCAAGATATCGAAGTCTTAAATGATGCGTCTGGAAAACCAGTCCTTGTGTGCAAACGGTATGACCACAAAACATGGGTCACCATTACGCATACAAACCATGATGCATATGCCGTCGTCGTATTAGAATCCAACGAATAAAAAGGAATGAACCAATAATGTTAGAAGCAATCCATCGTAATACACGAGTTGTAGTGGATTTATCGATTGTAAAACAAAATATTAAAAAGCAGATGGAAAAATTGAGCCCTTCTCAAGAACTCTATGGCGTGGTGAAAGCTAACGCGTACGGACATGGGATGATTCCAGTGGCAAAAGCAGCCGTAGAAGCTGGAGCTACAGGTTTCTGTGTGGCGAATGTGGACGAAGGACTAGGCTTACGCCAGGCTGGATTTACACAACCGATTTTAATTCTAGGACTTAGTCGCGTTGAAGATGCCGCACTCTTAGCCGAAAATAAAATCACTGCGAGTGTCGACTCAGTAGAGTGGCTAACAGAAGCCGCACAATATTTAAACGATACATCGTTAAAAGTGCATATTGCCGTGGACTCTGGGATGGGACGTATCGGTGTGGTGAACGTGGAAGAATTAGCAGCGGTTGAAGCCGTGCTACAAAATGGCCCGTTTGAATTCGAAGGCATTTTCACGCATTTTGCGACTGCCGACGAAGCCGACACGACACAGTTAACCAAACAAATCGAGAAGTTCCACCGTCTGGTCGATGAATTAAGCGTCAAACCAGCACATGTGCATTACTCGAACTCAGCCTATGCGCTTTGGCATGGGGCAGGAGACAGCGCCATTGTTCGATATGGCATTGGAATTTACGGAATTAATCCTTCCAATGGAGACTTAGCGCTGAAAGACGAAGCAGCCTTAACACCAGCCCTTCGTTGGGAAACAGAAATGGTGAAAGTGAAGAAGCTGGAAGCAGGAGATACAGTGAGCTACGGTGCAACCTATACAGCAGACGAACCACAATGGGTAGCGACACTTCCAGTTGGTTATGCGGATGGATTTATCCGTGCCTACAATAAAGGGGATGTCTTAGTGGACGGCGTTCGTTGTCCAATTGTTGGACGTATCTGCATGGATCAGTGCATGATTCGCTTACCGCATGAATTTCCAGTAGGCACAACGGTGACGCTCCTTGGAAAAGATGGAGACGAAGAAATTACCGCGATTGAATTAGCGAAGCGTTCAGAGACGATTGCCTATGAAGTGCTTTGCATTATTTCAGACCGCGTGAAACGGGTGTATATGAATGATTGATAAGATTGTAAGAGGCGATGTGTGTCTTGCGGACTTATCGCCAGTTGTTGGAAGTGAACAAGGGGGAAAACGCCCTGTCCTCATCGTGCAAAATGATGTAGGAAATCACTTTAGTACAACAGTCATTGTAGCGGCGATTACCGCCAAACATACAAAGGCCAATATTCCAACGCATATTGAAATCAAAAAAGACCAATTCGGGTTCGAACGTGACTCTGTCGTCTTACTCGAGCAATTACGGACGATTGATAAAGTCCGTATTCTTGAAAAGATTACGACCGTCGATAATGACTTTATGAAAATCATTGATGCAGGACTCAAAGTGAGTCTGGGGTTAGAATAAAAACAGTCCTCTAAAGAAAACTTTAGAGGACAATTTTTGTTTTAAACGGAGAATTTCTCGAGAAAATTCCCTTGATTTACCATGGGGATGGTAGTATACTAATTTAGTACCTTAAGTACAAATGCCTCCTTAGCTCAGTTGGTAGAGCAGTAGACTCTTAATCTATGGGTCACAGGTTCGAGCCCTGTAGGGGGCATATATTATACGCAAAAAGCCTTGGTTTTCCAAGGCTTTTTTGCTTGTCTATAACTAATTTGCCCCACAGTTTTTTATGAGCAATCTTTCCAGACATCTCTAATTTGATTAAATTCTTCAAAAATTTTCTCTTCTAAGATGTGTCCATACACTTCTACTAGTATTGAAATATCTCTATGACCTAAAATCTTTGCAATAACTCCAAGGTCAAATTCTTTGTGCCATTTGAAGCCAATAGGATGTAAAGTCTTAAAGAAATGCTGTTATCTTTAAGAAGAAGCAGAAAAAGAAGTAAGGAACTTTTCATAATAATGGCCGTAGCAAATCTTTGCATTTTTGCCTTATCTTTTTTAACATAGTACTATTAAAAAAGAAGAGGTGAAAATCATGGAAACATATACACTTGCAAATGGGGTTGCTATTCCTAAAATTGGTTTTGGAACTTGGCAAATTGCTGAAGGTGAAGAGGCCTATA
>JAGZLX010000060.1 GCA_018364485.1 Granulicatella adiacens | reverse complement strand
TTTTCATAGTAGCGGTAACGTTGCACCGGCTCGAGCCTCTTCGAGTCTCTCACCTTTAAAGCCTCAAAGAGGGCGTACGGATTAAAAATCCTACGTCCGCTTATTCGTTTTAATACATATTCACGTTAAGAAACCTTCACACTGTGAAGGTTTCCTATAAATCCCCTAGGATACTTCGTAATCACTATGTAGTCTGTGCTTTTAATTTTGTGAAATGCTTGGAACTCTTCAAGGAAGGGGAACGATAGAAACAGGGAAGGCGCTCTATACGAAAAAAACTCCGGCTGGGATTCCAGTCGGAGTTTTTGCATGCTAAAGGGCTTCGATAAAGCGCTCAGAGTGAGTTTGCCACATATCTGGGTTGAAACGAGCGGTTTCGGGAATGAGAATCATGTGGTAGAGTCGGACCGTGCTTCCGTCTTTGACCTCATAGGAGTACTCGTATAAAAATCCAATCCGTTTGGCAAAGTCGCACGAGTCTGTGTGCGTACTTTCTACTTTTAAATAGAGCTCTGAGATGCCCTGCTCAACAAGGTACGGATGTAATAATTGAAAGGCTTCAATTAAAATGTCACGATGCCAATATTCTTCGAGCAGCGCGAAATCCAATAGATGACTTTGGTCTGTGGAGACTTTCATAAAGCCAATTGGCAGGTCGTAATTCTTCATTTCAATCATAAAAAAGTACGGATCGTTGTCCATTAGGTGTGTATAAAAGTTCTCTGCATTTAAATGAGACGTTGCAGATACCCATGGAAGATTAGACGTTGCTAGTGGGTCGGTTAGCAAGGATTTTACAATCTCCATGTCAGTTTCGTGAAAGGGCCTTAGAGAGATACGTTGTGATGCTAGTGTAGGTACGTTCATAATCGCTACCCCCTTTCTCTACCTGCATTATAGTAGTAAAAATCAGGAAAGTAAAGAGGAAGAATTGCGTTTACAACAATAATGAAAAGGGTTCCGAAATAGTCTGAAAACATAAGAATTTTTCCTAATTCTATGGTAGAAGCTGTCAAATTCTGACGTCATTTTTTATCGTGACTTTTGTCATGGTGAGTCGTGACGGACGGGCCTACTGAGTGACCTTCGTTTTTGTTAAAGTAGAATCATCAAGAACAACACATGGAGGCAAACATGATTACAGTAGAAAAAATTACAAAGCGTTTTGGAAACAAGACAGCATTAAATCAAATTCAATTTAACGTCGATAAAGGAGAAATCTTCGGGTTCTTAGGACCGAGTGGAGCAGGGAAAACAACGCTTATCAATATCCTAACTGGCCAACTAAAAGCCGACGAAGGAACAACACAACTCCTCGGCAAAGATACAAAGGACCTTACCCCTGAAGACTTAGCGCATATCGGACTCGTAGGAGATTCAAGTGGTTACTACGAAAAATTAAGTCTAGAGAAGAACTTAATCGTCTACGCGAAGATTTACGGATTACCAAATAGCCGCGTCGATGAAGTGCTTGAACAAGTCGGACTACTAGAAAGTAAGAAGACAATCGCGGAAAAACTTTCAACAGGGATGCGTCAACGAATGTTTCTAGCAAGAGCGCTCTTAAACAGACCAGAGTTACTCTTCCTAGACGAACCAACGAGTGGGCTAGACCCAATGACTTCTAAGAAGATTCACCGCTTGCTGGAAGAACTAAAAGCAGCGGGCACAACGATTTTCCTAACGACACACGACATGGTCGAAGCCACAGAGTTGTGTGATCGCATTTCCCTACTAAACCAAGGGGACTTAGTAGAAATCGGAACACCACGAGATATTATTCAAAAATACAATCAAGAAAAACGAGTGAAAGTGACATTCATGGACCATAGCGAACAAGCGATGACTTTTGAAGAGTTAAAAGACCAAGACATGACCCAAGTGGAATTGATTCACTCAATGGAACCAACGTTAGAAGACATCTTTATTCAATTGACAGGAGAGAAATTAAATGATTAAAAGAATTAGCGCCTTAATTTGGCTACGTACACAAATGATTTTAAGCAATGGAGCAATGTTATTCCAAATCGTATTCCCTTATGGAATGTTACTAGCATATGACCACTTCATGAACAAAGACGGCAACCCACAAACAGCCGTACAAATCCTATTCATGATGATTCCGCTAGCGCTTAGCTTATCTGTCGGATCAATGATTACAATTATGCTTGCTGAAGAAAAGGAAAAGAAAAACTTGAAGACTCTCTTCTTAAGTGGCATTCACTCAGTCGAATACTTAATCTCAATCTTATTCTACCCAGTAGTTTTAGCATTGATTACGATTGTAAGTTTCCCAATGATTGTTAAAGCGGATCTCTCAGGCCGTTGGATGGAATATGGTGCAATCGTTGCGAGTGTGGCTATCTGTGTGATTTTACTCAACTTATTAGTGGGTGCTTTGACAGATACGCAAGCAAAAGCGCAAGTAAATGGTGTGATTCCGATGATGGGGATTGCGTTCTTACCGATGTTCTCAATGTTGAGCGATGCGGTGTCAAAAGTGACACACTATACATTTATGGGGAACTTTGTGGATTTCTTTACCAAAAACGATTTCGCCTTAACAGCCCAAAACTTCATCGTCCCTGGTGTATGGATTGTGGTTCTACTCGTCTTAAACTTCTTCTTCTTAAAACCTAAAGCAAAGAACTAGAATGAGCTTGGACTTAGTTTAGGATTACTGCGAATCCTTACGGATTCTTTTATAAAAGCTATAACGGGGCACCGGTTCGAATTTTTGAAATTAAACTAAAAATATAGGCTTCATCTATCAGTACGACTGATAGGTGAAGTTTTTTGTGTTGTAGAAAATTTCCGAATATAATTGTCTAATTTTCCAAAAGTTTACATGTATGGATAGTATGATTAAATAAACAGCCCAATTGTAGCAGTAGCTTTAAGTGGAAAATTTGGGCTAAAACGATGTTCATTTCTATTTTTTTCTATTTTATAATGGTTTTAGAAAGGAGACATAATGATTGATTTAAAAGCACTTATAATATTAATGACATTGAAGGACTATCAAGAATTATCATTGTATGAACTTTCAGTAAAAGTTGGTCTCTCGATTAAAGAGGTAAAAGAAGCTCTCGATTATTTGGTTTCATATTTGGAAAAAAAGAATATAAGTCTAAAATGTGCAAAAGGAAAGTACTTTCTTGAGGATAATGAACAGCATCAGCAACTGACGGATGTGATTCAATCTAAAGAATTAGTTTTACCAAAAACAACAAGACTAGCATTGATTTATTTGTATACTTTTTGTCGGATGGAATATATTTCCAACAGTCATTATCAAGACTTCTTAAAGGTAAGTAAAAATACAACCTTATCTGATATTCAATGGTTAAGAAAATTATTGACAAAAAATGATTTAGAATTAGGATATACTCGTTCAAAAGGCTATACCTTAATTGGAGACGAATGGAAAAAACACCAACTTGCTTTTAAGATGGTCGGGGAACTCTTAAATTCACCTATTGGTCTTTGGGGGCTAGATTATGTGTTATCAAGTTGGAATCACAATATTCGATATGTAATTATTGAGCAGATTGTAAAAGATTACTACAACCATCTTCAATTAACTCCTATCGAAGATCAATTAAAAGAATGTATCTATGATATTGTTTTTGTGCTTTGTAGATATCAAAGAAATGTGAATCATGTTGAATTTTCTCAAACGATAGTCTCTCCAGCTATTGAAGTATTGTCTAAAATTTTACTAGAAACAATTGATAATTTAGGTTTAGTCGAGACTAAATTTACTAAAACAGATCGGCAGTATTTGTCAATTTTACTTTCCAGCTGTTTTGAGGGCGAAGTTGATTCAAATTTTGAATATTTTAACGAACTAACAGAAAAAATCATCCATAAAATGGAAGAAGTATCGCTTCTTCAGTTTAGTGAGAAAGTAGCTCTAAAGAAAAATTTAAAGAAACATCTAATTCCAGCGTATTATCGATTGAAATTTGGGATTCCTAGTACAAATGATTATACGCAAACCATAAAAGAAAATTATCCTGATTTATTTGAATTGGTTAAAAGTTCCTTAACACCGCTGGAAGAAGTTGTTGGAAGAATGATACCAGAAAGTGAGACCGCTTACTTTGTGGCTCATTTTGGAGGGTATTTAAAGGCGGAACAAAATAATAAAGATTTGAAATACAAAGCGGTGATTATTTGTCCAAACGGTGTAAGTTCTTCTTTAATTATTAAAGAAAATTTATCCTTTTTATTCCCTCAAATTGAGTTTGTCAGAAACATTAAAATTGAAGATTTAGATGATAATGCTACGAAAGAATTTGATATGATTTTTTCTACAGTGAAATTAAATATAACAAAGCCAAATTACTTAGTATCGGTAATTTCTTCAGAAGAGCAAAATATTCACCTAGTAAATCTAGTAAAGAAGGATTTTCCAGACCTAAGTTTGAAAGATACAGCAGTTGAGGAATTACTAGCAATTGTAGGAAAGTATGCGATGGTGACCAATGAATTGGGACTAAGTTTTGCTTTGCAAAAATATATAAAACAAAAGATAAGTAGAAAGGAGAATTTACCATTGTTAGAAGATTTAATTACGAAAGAGAATTATCAATATAGTGCAGAAAAATTGGATTGGAAAGATGCAATACGGTTAGCTGCCTCTCCGTTATTAAAAGCCAATAAAATCACTTTAAATTATCCAGAAGCAATGATTGCAAAGGTCGAAGAATTTGGTCCATTTATTAATTTAGGAAAAGGTATCGCCATTCCACATGCACGTCCTGAAGACGGGGTCAATGAAGTGGGTATGTCCATGCTTGTTCTTGAGAATCCGACGTATTTACTAAATGATTCTAATCAGGAAATCAGACTACTTATTTGTATTGCTGCAGTTGATAATGAGACACATTTAAAAGCCTTAGCGCATTTGACAACAATCCTAAGAGATAATGATAGTGTTCAAGCTTTATTATCTTCGAAAAACTATGATGACATCAAAAATATTATTAAACAGGAGGTATAAAATATGTTAAGAATTGGAACAGCTTGTGGATCAGGTTTAGGATCAAGTTTCATGGTTCAAATGAATATTGAATCTATCCTAAAAGATTTAGGAGTAACTGAGGTAGAAGTAGAACACTATGATTTAGGGGGTGCAAATCCAAGTGAAGCGGATATTTGGATAGTTGGACGAGATCTTGAGGATTCAGCAGGTCATTTAGGAGATGTACGGATTTTAAATAGCATTATTGATATGGATGAGCTGAGAACGTTGATTACGGCAATTTGCGAAGAAAAAAATCTTATCTAGGAGGAGAGAAAAATGAAATTTATTTTAGATATTGTTAGTACTCCAGCAATTTTAGTAGCCTTAATTGCTATTATCGGGTTAGTTTTACAAAAGAAAACATTACCGGATATTATGAAGGGTGGTATTAAAACATTTGTAGGGTTCTTGGTTGTTTCTGGCGGGGCTGGAATTATCCTCAACTCTTTAAATCCTTTTGGAAAAATGTTCGAACAAGCGTTTAATCTTTCGGGTGTAGTTCCTAATAATGAAGCAATCGTAGCGGTTGCTTTAACTCAGTATGGTTCGTCAACTGCTATGATTATGTTTGCAGGAATGATTTTCAATATTCTAATCGCACGTTTTACAAAATTTAAATACATTTTCTTAACAGGACATCATACATTATATATGGCATGTATGATTGCAGTTATTTTAACTGTGGCTGGATTTACAAATGTTCCTTTAATTTTACTTGGCGGACTTGCTTTAGGGCTTATCATGAGTATTTCGCCAGCATTTGTCCAAAAATATATGGTTCTATTGACTGGAAATGATAAGGTAGCATTAGGACACTTTAGCGCGCTAGGATACTGGTTAAGTGGTTTTGTAGGAGGATTAGTAGGAGATCGTTCAAAATCAACAGAAGATATTCATTTCCCTAAGAGTCTTGCATTTTTACGTGACAGTACTGTAAGTATTACAATCTCGATGACTATTATTTATGTAATTGTAGCGCTTTTTGCAGGATCAACTTATATTGAAACTGAATTAAGTAGCGGAACAAGTAGTCTTGTTTATGCATTACAATTAGCCGGTCAATTTGCTGCAGGGGTATTCGTAATCTTAGCTGGGGTTCGTCTCATCTTAGGTGAAATTGTACCAGCATTCAAAGGAATTTCTGAACGTCTTGTTCCTAATTCAAAACCAGCTTTGGATTGTCCAATTGTATATCCATATGCACCAAATGCTGTTCTAATCGGCTTTATTTCAAGTTTCGTTGGCGGTTTAGTAAGTATGGTCATTATGATTTTTACTGGATCAGTAGTAATTCTTCCGGGTGTTGTTCCTCATTTCTTCTGTGGAGCAACTGCAGGTGTTATTGGTAATGCATCAGGTGGTGTACGTGGAGCTACAATTGGAGCCTTCTGCCAAGGTGTGCTTATTAGTTTCTTACCAGTATTCTTAATGCCTGTATTAGGAGGTCTTGGATTTGAAGGATCAACATTCTCAGATGCTGACTTTGGTTTGTCAGGGATTATTCTAGGAATGCTTAATAAATTCGGTTCTCAAACAGGAATTATCATTGGACTTCTAGCCATTTTAGCAGGGATTGTTGTCTTCTCATTTGTTAAGAAAACAGAAACTAAGGAGGGTTAATCATGACGTTGGAAGAAAGCAAACTTCATGAACTTAACCGATTCGCAAAAAAAATCAGATTAAATACATTAGAGTGTTTAAATCATTTAGGATTTGGACATTATGGTGGAAGCCTCTCAGTAGTAGAGGCTTTAGCCGTATTATATGGCGAAATTATGCCGATGACACCAGATAAGTTTAAAGAGACGGATCGAGATTATTTCGTGCTCTCAAAAGGACATGCTGGCCCCGCGTTATATAGCACATTATATCTAAAAGGTTTTTTTGATAAAGAATTTCTGTTTTCACTGAATACAAATGGAACACATCTTCCATCTCATCCAGATAGAAATTTAACTCCCGGTGTGGATATGACAACAGGTTCATTAGGACAAGGAATTAGTGTTGCAACAGGGATAGCATATGGACAAAAAGTAAAGAATCTCTCAAATTATACGTACACAATTGTAGGAGATGGGGAGTTAAATGAAGGACAGTGTTGGGAAGCTATCCAATTTGCTGCGCATCAACAACTAGATAATCTTATTGTTTTTGTAGATGATAATAAGAAACAATTAGATGGACGAACTTGTGAAATCTGTCAAACTTTTGATTTTGTTGAGAAATTCAAAGCATTCGGTTTTGAAGCAATACGAGTTGATGGTAGAGATATCCAGAGTATTTACGATGGAATTCTTCAAATGCAACAATCAACATCAACAGCACCTAAATGTATAGTGTTAGACACTGTAAAAGGACAAGGAGTACCTGAGATAGAGGAATTTGAGTCGAATCATCACATAAGGCCAACTTCAGAGCAACGGGACATTCTTGAAAATGCAGTGAAACAACTTAAGGAAGAATTGGAGGGTATTCATAATGAGAGAAGCTAAAGAGTTAAGATTAGTCTATCGAGATTTCTTATTAGAAGCGAATAGTGAATACCCGGAATTAGTCGCGTTAGAGGCAGATTTATCGAGTTCAATGTCGACCAATAAATTAGGAGAGGTCTTTGGAAAAAGATATATAAATGTTGGTATTATGGAAGCCGAAATGATAGGAGTTGCGGCAGGATTATCCATTCTTGGCTTTAAGCCATATTTACATACCTTCGGACCATTTGCGACGCGAAGAGTATTTGATCAGGTATTTCTTTCCTTAGGATATTCTCAATTAAGTGCAACAATTATAGGCTCAGATGCTGGAGTTACTGCTGAGATGAATGGTGGGACACATATGCCATTTGAGGAACTTGGCTTAATGAGATTGATACCTAACATCACAATTTTTGAGGCTTCTGATGATATACAGTTTGAAGCGGTATTGAAGCAAACGTTGGAAATTGAAGGGCTTAAATATATTCGAACAATTCGAAAAGCACCTGAGGTAGTATATGAAGGCGGAGAAGATTTCTCAAAAGGATTCATTGAATTAAAGACAGGAAGAGATTTAACTATTTTTGCTTCTGGGATTATGGTTGCACCATGTTTAAGAGTGGCTAGAGAACTTGAAGCAACTGGGGTGAGTGTAGCGGTAGTTGACTTGTTTAGAATTAAACCTCTTCCAGACGAAATCAATACGATATACTCTGGAACTCCAATTTTGACAGTTGAAAACCATAATGAAATTGGTGGGATTGGAAGTGCACTCTGTGAGTTATTTGCAACGGATAATACAACAGATGTTCATCGCCTTGGAGTTCACGAAAAATTTGGACAAGTAGGAAAAGTACCGTATCTTCTCGCTCAGTATGGGATAGATGAGAAGAGTATAAAAGAAAAAATTCTTTCCATTATTGAAAAATAAGTAGACTTGTGAGTACAAAATTATCATATATGATAATTACCATATATGATAATTTTTAACAGCAGCTACATTTAGCTACTCTGACACTTGTTGGAGTAGCCTTTTTATTTCCACTAAAAGACGGTATAATAAACGTGATAAACTCTGGAGGAACAGAAATGAAGAAAAACGAATTTTATACAGTAACCATCGAGGATTTAACGCATGAAGGACTGGGCGTTGGGAAGGTCGATGGATTCCCGCTATTTATCGAAAATAGTATTCCTGGAGAAGTCGTGCGTGTGAAGACGATGAAGATTGCAAAAAGCTATGGCTACGCGCGTGTGGAGGAGTGGCTGGAAGTGAGCCCGAACCGTGTGGAGGTGAAAGACGCCCTCGGAACACGTGTAGGGACGATGCCGCTGCAACATATGACTTACGAGAGTCAGCTTACTTTCAAGCACCAACAAGTAAAAAATGTGATGACGAAAATCGCGAAGATGCCAGCCTTAGAAGTGCGCCCAACACTTGGAATGGAGAGTGCGCTGGGCTACCGAAACAAGGCGCAAATTCCAGTGCGTACGGTAGATGGTCAGTTGACGACAGGTTTCTTCAAGAAGAACTCGCATGACTTGATTCCAATTGAAGACTTCCATATTCAAGACCCTGAAATCGACCGCTTGATTGTGGCGGTGCGTGATATTTTAAGAAAGTATCCAGTGGTGGCGTATGATGAGGCGAATCATACGGGCGACTTGAAACATATTATCGTGCGACGAGGCCTGCGTACGAAGCAAGTGATGATTATTTTCGTGACGAGAACAAAGGTGTTGCCACAAGCGGAGGCGATTGTAAGAGACATTACAGAGGCGTATCCGGAAGTGGTGTCTATCGTGCAAAACATCCAACCGAAGCCAACGAACGTCATCATGGGACGTGAGACGAAGGTGTTATTCGGGGAAGATGTGTACGAAGAGAAATTGTTCGAATTCACGTTCAAGATTAGCGCGCGTTCGTTCTTCCAAGTGAATAACGTGCAAACTGAAGTGCTCTATCAGCAGGCCATCGACGCTGCGAACTTGAAGGGCGGCGAGACGGTCGTGGATGCGTATTGCGGTATCGGGACGATGAGTTTAGCCTTTGCCCGTGATGCGAAGAAAGTCTATGCCATGGAAATCGTGGATGATGCGATTGTGATGGCCAAGGAAAATGCGAAACTGAACGGCGTGACAAATTTGCACTTTGAAACGGGTGCGGCTGAGAAAATCATGCCACGCTGGAAGGAAGAAGGCATCCAGCCAGATGCGATTGTGGTGGATCCACCGCGCAAAGGGCTCGACCTTGCCTTTATCGAAGCTGCGTGTGCCACAGGTCCTGAGCGTATCGTGTATGTGAGCTGTAACCCAGCAACACTCGCTCGCGACCTTGTACACTTCAAGGAACGAGGGTACGAGGCGCAGTACGTGCAACCCGTGGATATGTTTCCAATGACTGCGCATGTTGAGGCGGTAAGTTTGCTAGTCAAGGAGTAAAACGACGAAGATTAGCATTTACTTCCGCCCATGCGATAGCTGTCCGTGATTGACAAGTGCTAG
>JAGZLX010000059.1 GCA_018364485.1 Granulicatella adiacens | reverse complement strand
TTTTAGAACAGGAAGGCTTTGACGTGACGTATTTAGCTCCAAATAAAGATGGCATTGTGACAGTTTCTGAAATTGAGCAGGCTCTAAGAGAGGATACACGTCTAGTTTCGATTATGACGGTTAATAATGAAACAGGCGCAAGATTCCCAATTGAAGAAATTGCTGCTTTATTAAAAGAGTCGCCTGTTTATTTCCATACAGATGCCGTTCAAGCCTTTGCACAAGAAGCATTAACGGTGGATGGAATTGATTATTTAACCGCTTCTGGGCATAAGATATATGCACCAAAAGGGATTGGATTCCTATATAAATCAAAAGATGCGCCAATTCACGCTTTGATTAAAGGTGGAGGACAAGAATTAGGCTTCAGAGCTGGAACGGAAAATGTTCCATATATTCTGGGGCTTGAAAAAGCAATGCAAATCGTTGTAGAAAAAAGAGATGAGCTCGTTCAAAACTATCAAGAGTTACGTGAGTATCTAACCGCTAAGTTGTCTGAAAGAGGCATTGAGTTTGAGTTTAACGGAGTAGCAAATCCAAAGAATCCCCATATTTGTAATATCTGGTTAAAGGGTAGAAAAGCAACACAAACCTTAATCTTTAATGATTTACAAGATGTTTCAGTATCTGCTGGATCCGCATGTTCAGCTGGAAGTGTGCAAATCAGTCCAGTATTATCTGCCATGTATCCTAGTGAAAACAGTAGGCTTGAACAATCAATCAGACTTTCATTTGGAATGGGTTCTACAAAAGAAGATATTGATGCCTTTGTGGACGCTTTACATTAAGAGAGAGCTTTTGTTTACAGGAAAAATATGGTAAACTAACGTTGTAGAAAAAGAAAGAGGAGAAGCGCATATGGCATTTACACCAACTGCATCATTAAAAGGATCAAACCAAGTCTTTTCGGTTAGTCCAACATGTAAAGGATATACATTACGTGATAATGGTTTTACAGAAACAAAATCTGGGAACTTCCAATTAATTCGTAGTTTAGACGAAACAATTGATGATCACCGTGGATTAAAATTAAAAGTCATGGTGGATAAAGATAAGAAACAATTGAAAATTTCGACAGTAACGAAGAATGGATTACAAACAGTTGACTTATACGGTAAAGCAAATACTGCTATGGCTGTAGAAAAGTTAGAGTTTATTTTAGAAGGGCTTGTTGAAAGAGGAGTTCTCGAAGTAACAACAAAATAGTGTATAAGAAAAGAGAGACAGTTCAAAATTGAACTGTCTCGTTTATCATGCACGGGCGGTGTTCCCTGTAGCTGTATTTATTCGACTTCAGGTAGCGGCTTAAATTGTGCTACGAAGCTTTGAGTGTCGCCAAAATAAAGATTCTCGCTAGGAACTTCATATAGTTCCTGCATCCTTTTGCTTAAAGAATATGGAAGATTAGTTGAATCTTTTTCATACTTCGTAAGCGTATCTTTGTTTATTTTAAGATATTTGGCGGCTTCTAATAGTGTTAAATTACGATTAACCCGTGCTGCTCGTAAAGAGATCATCATACACCTTCGCCCCCTTTTTCTCAACTTAATTATAGTGAAAACGCAACCGTTTGTCAAAAACACAATTGGGCAAAAATCCCAGTACTATCGCATTTTCAATGATTTTCAAGCAAAAATTTTGAAAAAAATAAAAATAAATTTAAAATTAGGGTAAATTCTGATAACTCGACCTTCAAATCGACTAGTTCAGGAAATAAATAGAAATGATGGTGAAAGAATGAGTAACGAAAAAACAAGAGTTGTCGTTGGCATGAGTGGAGGAGTTGACTCCTCTGTAACAGCTTTACTATTAAAAGAAGCTGGATATGATGTCATCGGTATTTTTATGAAAAACTGGGATGATACGGACGAAAATGGCGTTTGTACAGCAACGGAAGATTACAAAGATGTCGCAGCAGTTGCAGAACAAATCGGTATTCCGTATTATTCAGTAAACTTTGAAAAAGAATATTGGGATCGTGTGTTTGAATATTTCCTTCGTGAATACCGCTTAGGACGTACACCGAATCCAGATGTAATGTGTAATAAAGAAGTAAAATTCCAAGCCTTCCTAGATTATGCCTTGCAACTAGGAGCAGATTATGTGGCAATGGGTCACTATGCACGAGTTGAAAAAGACGAAAATGGAATTGTTCATCTATTAAGAGGAAAAGATAACAATAAGGACCAAACATATTTCTTAAGCCAATTGAATCAAAAACAATTAGAAAAAGCGATGTTCCCAATTGGTCACTTAGAGAAAAAAGAAGTCCGCGAGATTGCTGAGAAGTATAATCTTGCGACTGCGAAGAAAAAGGATTCTACTGGTGTATGTTTTATTGGAGAACGTAACTTCAATGAGTTCTTATCAAACTATTTACCAGCTAAACCAGGAAAAATGGTGACTCTTGATGGAGAAGTAAAGGGTGACCACGCCGGACTCATGTACTATACGATTGGTCAACGCCAAGGGTTAGGAATTGGTGGCGGTGGTAAGACAAATGATCCATGGTTTGTTATTGGAAAAGACTTAACTACGAATACTTTATATGTGGGTCAAGGGTTCCACCATCCAAACCTTTATTCCGATAGTTTAACGGCTACAGATATTCAATTTACAAATGATTTACCAAAAGAGAAGACGTTCGAATGTACAGCTAAATTTAGATATCGTCAACAAGATACTAAAGTGAAAGTCATATTGGACGAAAAGGATCCAACATTGGCTACAGTGATTTTTGATGAGCCAGTTCGTGCGATTACACCTGGTCAAGCCGTTGTATTCTATGACGGCGAAGAGTGCCTCGGCGGAGGTATCATCGATAAAGCGTATATGAACGGAGAAGAACGTCAATACGTATAAATAAAACAAAGAAAGGAGATTCCAAATGAGTGATACACCTTATATCGTAGGGGAAGTATTAACGACTTTTTTTGAGAATCCGCAAAACTTCTATAAAGTCATGCTCGTTCGCGTTATCGAATCGGATTGCGTGGATGTGGATGACGAGATTGTTGTAACTGGGATTTTCGGACAAATTCATTCGGATATCTCCTATCGTTTTAATGGGAAGATTGTTTCTCATCCAAAATATGGGGAACAATTCCAAGCAGATAATTATCAACAGACGCAACCAACCGGTAAAAGAGGACTCATTCAATATTTATCCAGTTCTCATTTTCCTGGTATTGGAGAGAAAACGGCTGAGAAGATTATCGAGAAGTTAGGCGAGGAGGCCATGGAGCGTATCTTAAATGATGAGACAGCGCTTGATGGGATTACAGGATTAACGAAAAAGAAAAAAGAAATGATCCGTGAAGTCATTCAGCAAAACCAGGGGACTGAGAAGTTGATGTTTGAACTCACGAATCTTGGGTTTACTCCTGCGATTGCCCAAAAGATTATCGGCATGTATAAAGATAAGGCAAGAATGGTTTTAGACGAAGACCCATATGTTCTTCTTCAAAAAATAGAAGGCCTAGGATTTAGAAGAATGGATAGCATTGCCCAATCGATGGGGATTGATCCAGACGATACTTCAAGACTAAAAGGTGCGCTTTTTGTAGTGACAAGAGATTTCTGTTATCAAACAGGTGATACCTACTTGATGGCGGAAGTGTTAATCACGCAAGCGCAACGATTACTAGAGTCCTGTCAAAACTACTTGATTGAACCTGATAAACTCGTAGATGCATTAAATGAATTGATTCGCGAAGGTGTTGTGTTTTCTGATGAAAACCGCATTGCGATTGCTTCTTTGTATTACGCAGAACTAGGGATTAGTAACGCCTTGTCAAAACGAATTACAGCTTCTAAAGTAGAAATCAGTAAAGAGAAAATTGAAAAAGCAATTGAGAAAACGCAGGAGAAATACGATATTCAATATGATGCGTCTCAAAAAGAGGCTATTTATCGGATTATGACGGAGCCACTATTTGTATTAACGGGTGGACCTGGCACTGGGAAGACAACGATTATTAATGCCGTTATTGATGTCTATGCTCAGCTAAATGAATTAGAGCATGACGATGAGATTGAAGAGGCGATTGTTCTTGCGGCGCCAACTGGACGAGCGGCAAAACGGATGAATGAATTGACAGGATATCCTTCTTCAACGATTCATCGCCTGCTCGGGATTGCAATCGATAGTGTGGATGATAGTTTTGAAGATAAGGAAATCACTGGAGAATTCTTAATTATCGATGAGATGTCGATGGTAGATACGTGGTTAATGAACCGCGTGTTTAAGGCTGCTCCAGAAGGATTGAAGATTTTACTCGTAGGAGATAGTAATCAATTGCCTTCGGTTGGTCCGGGGCAAGTTTTAACAGATTTACTGGAAACCAATCAAGTGCCTGCCATTGAACTGAAACGAATTCACCGTCAAACGCAACAATCTTCAATTGTCGAATTAGCGCATAGTATCAAAGATGGTTTCTTGCCACAAAACTTTCTGGAAAAACAAGCGGACCGCAGCTTCTTACCATGTTCAACAGAACGGTTGGTAACGATTATTGAACAAGTCGTTGTAGCAGCTCTTAAGAAGGGCTATACGAAGCGAGATATTCAAGTACTGGCTCCGATGTATAAAGGAGATGCTGGGATTAATGCCATCAATCAGATGATGCAAGAAATCTTAAACCCTAAAATCGGAAATTCGGTTCGTGAAGTGGAGTCCTTTGATAAAGTCTTCCGCGTAGGAGATAAAGTCCTTCAACTGGTGAATTTACCTGAAGAAAATGTCTATAATGGGGATATTGGAGAAATCACAGCAATTCAATTTGCAAAAGAGAACGATGACCAAGTAGATAAGATTTTTGTTTTATTCGATCAAACGGAAGTCGAGTATCATCGAACGGATTGGCAACAATTGACGCTGGCGTATTGCTGCTCAATTCATAAGGCACAAGGGTCTGAATTCAAGATGGTCATCTTACCAATGGTGAATCAGTACTCACGGATGTTACAAAGAAATCTATTGTATACAGCAGTGACAAGAAGTCAGCAGTATCTCATCATGTGTGGGGAAGCAGGAGCGTTCCAAAAGAGTGCAACTACCATCCCTCCAAAACGAGCGACTTTCTTACAAGAGTTCTTAACGAATTTTGATCTAGTAACGACAGAAGATACTCCGACAAAACAGGAGAGAGAAACGCAATCGTCACCAGAGGAGTCTAACAACTCATTCGAAGGCAAAGAACTCCAATTAACCATCCAAGCAATTGAAGAAGAACTTATTTCTCCGATGATTGGAATGGACGATGTTACACCATATGATTTTATGACAAGAAGCTAGTTTTCTAGCTTCTTTTTTTCGTGTTTTTTCAGCCAGAATTAATTGCCATCTGTCCATGATGTAGGGTAAAATGGGAACAAATGATTATGAAAGAAGGACAAATAATGAATCGACAAAAACATTTTTTAGTTTCTGAAGATGCTGTTCCTCCTGTATTTGCTAAAGTTTTGCAAGCAAAAGAACTACTTGCAACAGGACAAGCAAAAGACGTCACTGAAGTAGTGAAGATGGTTGGCATCTCACGCAGTGTTTATTATAAGTATTATCGTAAAGTACAAGGATTTTCTTCTGTGAATGCAGGAAGAAAAGCATCTATCAATATCCATATGAAAAATATCAAAGGAACACTGACGAAAACGCTGGAAGTATTTGCGAATCGTGATATGAACATCCTAACGATTTTCCAAGGATTAGCGATTCATAGTGTTGCTGTTGTGCAAATTATGATTGATATTTCAGAGGCGACGGTAAGTGTTGAAGATGTTATCAAAGAAATTAACGCACTAGATAACATTATTTCTGTGGAGTTACAAAGTATCGAATAATGAAACAAAAATTTTTAAATTATTTAACAGAAAATGATATTAAAGTGTTGATTTTTGATAAAGATGGCACATTGACGGATACATCCACATTATGGTTTGAACCAACGATTTTAGTTCTTGACGAATTAGTGAATCGTAATGAGATGAATCTAACGAATGCAGAACATGACGAGTTATTTGACCGTCTTGGGATCACTGAAACAGACATTATCGAAAATAGTGTGATTGCTTCTGGAACAGTTCGAGATATGTTAGAAGTCTTGAATGAATTCAGACCAATCGACATCGAAGAAAATTACAACTTCGTAGTGCACTATTTTGCAGAATATATTCTGAATCATCCAGAGAAAATCCAGACGCTTGGAAATGTGAAAAGGGCTCTTGGGTATCTAAAGGAAAAAGTATATATCATTGCGTTAGTAACGAATGATTCTGTGTTTCCAACTCAAGCAGTGTTAGAAGTTGCGGGAATAAAAGAGTTTTTCGACTTCATTGGAACCACCGATGAATTCCCTTCAAAGCCAGCAACGGATTCACTACATGCGATTCAAAATCGTTTTGGTGTTCCTTTTAACGAGATGATCTATATCGGTGACTCAACTGTAGATGAAGAGTTTGCCAAAAATACTGCAGGATTTATCGCTGTGACAAGTGAACCTAGTAATCCAAAAGTTCTTCCTAGTGCTATTTTTAAAGTGAAATCGATTGAAGAATTGTGTTAGGGGGATATGATGAAAAGTACGATACAAGAAAATCATAAATTTAAAGCTCTGCTAACCATTTTAATTCCAGTTTTAATTTATCAAATTGCCAATTATTCGGCTCAATTTATTGATACAGTAATGACAGGACGTTATAACGAAGTTCATCTTGCCGGAGTATCGATTGGCGGGAGTTTGTACGCACCATTTTTCACTCTGTTGACGGGGTTGATTTCAGGTCTTGTTCCGATTGTTGGACAATATTTTGGCCAGAAGAAACTGGATAAAATCGAACAAGTAATGCGTCAATATTTAATCATTGGCGTGGTGCTAGCTGTTGGCCTATTTGTTTTAGGAGCATTATTTCTAAAACCTGTATTAGGGATTATGAATTTAGAACCAGAAGTGGAAGCTGTAGCAGTGGGCTATTTAACTTGGCTATCATTAGGATTTATTCCATTACTGCTCTTTAGTGTATTAAGATCTTTTGTGGATGCTTTAGGATTAACCAAAGTATCGATGATGCTTATGGTATTAGTGGTTCCACTGAATATGTTCTTTAACTATTCGCTGATTTACGGTCAGTTTGGCTTTCCTGAAATGGGAGGTTCTGGGGCTGGACTTGGAACTGCACTGGCTTACTGGGGATTACTCGTAGTTGCAGTGGTTGTCTTTAGAAAACATCCAGTATTAAAAGAATATGATGTTTTAAAATGGAGCGGAATAGATGTCAAAATGTGGAAAGAACCATTTAAGATTGGACTTCCGATAGGATTATCGATTTTTGCGGAAGTGGCTGTTTTCGCATTTGTTGGATTACTCATGTCGAAATTTGGAACTTCCATTATCGCATCCCACCAAGCTGCGATGAACTTTGCGACGGTGGTTTATGCATTTCCAATTAGTATTTCTACTGCATTAACCATTATTGTTTCATACGAAGTCGGTAGAAAAGATATTCGTTCAGCAATGCAGTTTGCTTATATTGGTATCGCGACGGCTGTGACACTTGCTATTGTGACGTTAACATTATTAGCGCTCAATATCCAATCCGTAGCCGCGCTATATGGAACAGACCCAGACTTTATTCAGTTAACCGTTGTGTTTTTAACTTATAGTCTGTTGTTCCAACTGTTTGATGCAGTGGCAGCGCCCATTCAAGGAACGCTCAGAGGCTTTAAAGACGTTCAAATGCCATTTATCTTGTTTTTAATTGGCTATTGGATTATTGGATTACCAATTGGATTTATATTAGATAATGCATTTAATGCTGGCCCATATTCATATTGGATTGGACTAATTATCGGATTAATGAGTAGTTGTATTTTCTTAGTCGTTCGATTAAGAAAAGTATTTAAAAAATATAAAGAATCACGAGGTGTGTAAATGTTTGAATCATATAAAGAAGAAGTGACATTTAATGAACAAAGAGGGGCGGAGGATTTCGACCCACAAAATGAATTTTATCAAGAAGATATGGAAGAATCGTTTAAAAAAGACATTACTTCTATCGGAAGAAGATTAATTGTTTATATGTTAGTTTTCTTCTTCTTTGCAACTGCTAGTCAACAAGGGGCGGCCCAAAATGCAGTTGATACTGAAGATTTTTACGGAATTTGGGGAGTAGGATTATTTATCGCGGCTTCTCTAAGTTTACTCGTTTGGTCTCTTTCTAAGAAGTTCCCAATGAAACGTATTTATGAGCATGTAGCTCCAAGACAAATGAATATACAGTCGTTTGCGATTCTTTCAGCGAGTTTATTTGGAGTTCGTTTTATCTCAAAATTTATTTTAGCAGGACTAGAGAAATTATTCTTTGAAATGGGAATCCCTGCAACACTTGTTTCTGAATCTAGTGAAGAAATAACAGCAAGTATCATTTTTGTACTGTATTTAGGAGTTATGGCTCCGGTCGTAGAAGAATTTATCTTCAGAGGATTCATTGGTTATCGCCTTGAACGTTATGGGAAAGTATTTACGATTCTATTTACTTCGCTTATTTTCTCATTATTCCATGCCAATATTACGCAGTCCGTATTCACATTTATGGCAGGAATTGTTTTCGCTTATGTTGCTCTTGAATATGGCTTCCAATGGGCAGTGGCGTTCCATATGATGAACAACTTCTTATTTGCAGTCGTGGTCGATATTTATCTTGCACAAATGGTAAATTTTGGCAATTTTTCTCTCGTTCAACTACTAGATTTAATTGGCTTTTTCGTATTAGTATTAGTGGTTATTTTAAAATGGAAAGATATTAAAGAATATATCAGTGTGAATCGTAGCTTCCATGGAATTGCTCAAATTACGTTTACTCGCGTAACGATTATTTTATTCATTATTTATCTTTTATATCGTACAATTGCGCCATATTTCGTATTTTACTTGTATTTTTAGTTAGGAGGATCTAGTTTGAATACCATTTATTTAGAAGATAGCGTCTATACAACGATCACTGAACATCCAGAAGTGAAGGATTTACTTGTAGAAATTGGATTTAAACCTCTTAACCAACCTCAGATGGTTCATACGGTTGGACGTATTACGAATCTGATTAAAGGTTCAAAAATCGCAAAAGTACCTTTAGAAACCATAGTTGAAACATTAGAGATGAATGGATACATCGTTAAAGAAAGCAGGGATTAGATGGCTAAAGAAGATTACACGATGGAAGAGCGTCAGGAGATTTTAAAAGACTTGATGCTACGCCTTCACGCAGGAGAAGATAAAGAAGTCATTCAAAGAGAATTCAATGCAACCTTTGATGAAATCACTCCTTATGAAATCCAATTAATGGAGCGTAATCTAATGAGTGAAGGGATTACCTTTGCTGAAATTATGAGTCTTTGTAATGTCCATGCGAACTTGATGGGGTCTAAAGTTAACACGGAAACGACCGTTGCTGATTTTGAACAACCAGGTCATCCAGTACATGTCATGAAGATGGAAAATTTAGCGATTCGTGGCGCTTTAGACTGTGTGGAACGGTTGCTGAAGAATTATTTAGAGACGAAGGATGAAACAATTAAAAAGGGCTTGAATCGCCAAATTTCGTTGCTTGGTCAATTTGATAATCACTATCAAAGAAAAGAATATGCCATGTTTCCGATTATGGAGAAAAAGGGCATTACTGCACCTCCTAAGGTAATGTGGGGTGTTGATGACCAAATTCGTGAAGTGTATAAGGATTTCAAGACGGCACTAGAAAACGAACAAGCTAATGTGTTAGAAGAGTTTGAAGTGGTCCGTGATGAATTACTAGAGATGATTCAAAAGGAAGAGAATATTCTGATTCCGATGGTGGAACAAGTTTTCCCTGTAGATGATTGGGAAACAATTGCTAATCAGTCATCAGAATACGGATATTGTATTGTAAAACCTGAAAAAGAATGGGCGGTCAAAAAAGACTTCGCCCCTGTGAAGACAAAAGTCGAGGTTGAAGAAGAGGGAGATATTCCTTTATCGACGGGGTCTCTTTCATTGAAGCAGCTCAATCTGATTTTGAATTTGTTACCAATGGAATTGTCGTTTGTAGATCATAATAATATTGTGAAATATTACAACGAAGGAAATGGAGAAGAGAAAATCTTCAAACGAACACAAAGTGCGATTGGCCGTGATGTGATTTTATGCCATCCGCCTAAAGTACATGAAACGGTTCAAACCATTTTTGAACAATTAAAGTCAAAACAAAAAGAAAAAGAAGAAATGTGGTTTAAGAAAGACGGCATGATGGTTCATGTGACATATCATGCGGTTTGGGATGAAGATGGTGACTATGTTGGGTGTCTTGAATACGTTCAAAATATCCAGTCATTAGTTGAGCATTTTAATCAATCAGATGTTAAGCGAACACTTTCTTAATGACTTTCAATATGTTACAATGCACGTGGAATACATTCCACATTACACTTAACTTTAAAGG
>JAGZLX010000058.1 GCA_018364485.1 Granulicatella adiacens | reverse complement strand
ATGCCTTTGGTAAATTACTTGGTCTCTTCTCCATCTTCTGCAGTGGTCTGCCAAAAGAACCCTATGATCATCCATTCTCCGAATTTCTCGAGCACTTCTCATCAGATCAACTGCGCAGATGGCATCCGACTTATGAATTAATCGAACATTTGCGGATGAATCCTGAATCGACGAAGTGCTGCTGGGTGTTCTTTAAGCAGAAGCTGAATGAATTCAAATAAGTCAAAATTATCATATATGATAATTATCTTTTATGATTATTACCAAATATGGTAATGTCACACTAAAAAAATCCCATCAACAAATTTTTGCTGATGGGATCTTCATTTTATAATGCTGTAAATTGATCTGGGCGTTTTGTAGGAATCGTAGTAGCTCCGTGTTTTTGAAGCCATACAATATCGTACCAACGGTTGAATTTGCAACCACATTTTTTGAAGTGTCCGCATTCTTCAAAGCCTAAATATTTATGGTAGTTTACACTATTCATCGTTAAGTACTCATCTTCGACTTCAGGAACGGCTACACAGGCATAAATGTTTTGGTACCCTAACTCTAGTAATTTTTTCTCTAAGGCAGCATAAAGCAATTTACCATAGCCTTTTCTTTGATGATTCAAGCTAATATAAATACTGACTTCTGTGGACCAATCAAAGGCGGCACGTGCTGAGAATCGTCCAGCATACGCATATCCGACAACTTCTCCGTCCTCTTCTAACACCAGATACGGAAAGTTCTCTAATGTTTTCTGAATACGTCCTTCAAACTCTTCCACGCTAGGTACCACTTCTTCAAAGGTGATGGCAGTCGTTTCTACATAAGGGGCATAGATGGCTTGAATAGCTGTTGCATCTTCCACTGTTGCTACTCTTAACAATACATTACTCATTGGCTGTTGAAAGTTCCACGGGAGGAACTGTAACTCCTTTTAATAATTTATGAACGGGACATTGACGCTCTGCTGCTTCTAGAATTTCACGGGCTAAGGCATCATCTCTACCTGGCATCGCAACAAAAACGGATGGATGGAATAGATAGCCTTCTCCCTCTGAATCCAATGTCAAATCAATCTTCACTTCAACCTTGCTCTTATGCTCTAATTTCATGCGTTTTTCTACAAATTCAATCGACGCATTTAAGCAAGTGGCATAGGCCAATGCAAATAATTGTTCTGGGTTTGTCCCAGCATCTGCACTTCTTGGCGATGAAATCTGTGTGCTAAAGTCTTTGTCTCCATTTCCTTTGGTGTACACTACCCCTGTTAGCCCGTCTTCGTTAACGGCCGTTGTTGTATATAAAATTTTCTCCATGCTCTCACCTCATGCAAGTTTCTTCTTGTAGAATAGCACATTCCTAAAAACAAAAGCTATCCTAACAAACTGTTAAGATAGCTCTTTTTGCATTATAACCATTCCTTATATTTTTTAATATACGCTTTTTTAACAACCGTTACTAAGAACATGTATCCTGCGATAATGAGAATTAATGCAAGGAAGTATAGTCCATTTAGTGGTGCAAGTTTTAATGGCCCTGCTAGTGGTGTGTAAGGTAGAACCGTTACCACAAATAAAGCGAATAAAGATGTCACTAGCAATGAGAATGCTGGTTTAGATTGAACGAATGGTAATTTTGGTGAACGTAACATATAAATAACCATCGTTTGTGACCACATAGATTCAATGAACCAACCTGTTTGGAATACCATCAAGAAGAATGCTGGGTTCGTAGACGATGCATAACTACTTCCAGTAATCATCGGTGCAATTCCAAAGAACATAACCGCAAATGTAATAATGTCAAAGATAGAACTCGTTGGTCCAAACCAAGCCATGAATCGAGTGATGGAACTTGCTGTCCATGCACGTGGTTCTTTTAAGAAATCTGCATCAACATTATCAAATGGCAATGCTACACAGCTTAAATCATAAATTAAGTTCAATACGATTAAGTGAACTGGTGCCATTGGTAAAAATGGTAGGAAAATACTTGCGAACAATACAGAGAAAATATTCCCGAAGTTTGATGAAACGGTCATCTTAATGTATTTTGTCATATTCGCATAGACTTTACGGCCTTCAATCAATCCTTTTTCGAGAACGAGTAAGTCCTTATCTAACAGAACGACATCTGCCACTTCTTTGGCAATATCCACAGCACTGTCTACAGAAATTCCGACATCGGCCACTTTTAGGGATGGCGCATCATTGATACCGTCTCCCATGTAACCAATCTTATGACCTTTCGCTTTTAGTAAATGAATAATGCGTGCCTTTTGTTCTGGAGATAGTTTTGCAAAAATGGTTGTTTCTTCAGCAACTGTTGCTAATTCTTCATCGCTCATATCTTCAATTTCTGTACCAAGTAAGACTTTATCTACTGGTAGCCCTACTTTTTCACAGACCGTTAGCGTTACTTTTTCATTGTCCCCTGTAAGGATCTTCGTTGTTACCCCATGTTCTTTCAATGCTTGAATCGCTGGAGCTGCAGAAGGTTTTGGTGGATCAAGGAAGGCTAAGTAACCCATTAGAATCATATTAGATTCATCTTCCACCGTGAAGACATGGTGAGTATCTTGATATTTCTTTTGGCTCACGCCAAGAACGCGAAGCCCTTGTTCATTTAAGCCACTCACTGCTTCTAGGATTGATTCGCGAATTTCATCCGTAATTGGGTGAACCACATCTCCGTCTTTTACATGTGTAGAGACGCTGAGCATTTCTTCTAGCGCTCCTTTTGTTACGAGCACTGCTTCATCATCTTCTTTCACGATTACGCTCATACGACGACGTTCGAAGTCAAATGGCAACTCATCAATCTTTTGGTAACGTGTTGCTAAATTTTGTAAATCTTCGTGTTCGTCGGCTTCTTTTTCTGTACGTGTAATGATGGCACGGTCTAATAAGTTTTTAAGTCCTGTTTGGAAGTAGCTGTTTAAATACGCAATTTTTAACACGCCCATATCTAGATTTGCGTGAATATCTAATGGGTATTCAAGAATAATTTCATCTTGCGTGAGCGTACCTGTTTTATCAGTACAAAGAATATCGATAGCCCCTAAATCTTGAATCGCGTTTAATTTTTTAATAATGACTTTTTCTTTTGCCATGATGACTGCCCCTTTTGCAAGGCTGGCTGTAATAATCATTGGCAACATTTCTGGAGTTAATCCCACGGCAACACTTAATGCAAATACCCCTGCTTCTAACCAGTCACCGTCTGTTAATCCATTAATCAAGAATACCACTGGCACTAATACAAGCATTAAACGAATTAAGAGCCATGAGATTTTATTCATTTCTTTCTCGAAACTTGTTTGTTCTTCGAAAGTATTGAGTGTTTTTTCGATACGACCAATCATCGTATCATTCCCTGTTACTAAAATAACTGCTAAAGCACTACCGCTGACAACGTTTGAACCCATAAAGACGAAACGTTCGCTCTCGAGTGCTTGTTTTTTCTTTTCTTCTTCATCTGGAACCCAGATTGATTTTTTCTCAACAGATTCACTTTCACCAGTCAAGCTGGATTGTTGGATAAAGAAGTCACGTGTTTCTAATAATAATGCATCCGCTGGCAACATGTCCCCAGCGCTTAATTTAATAATATCTCCAACTACTAAATCTTCAATCGGAACTTCCATCTGTTCGCCGTCTCGAATCACGGTTGCTGTATTGACGATTAGACTAGATAAGTTACTAGCCGCCTTGTCACTCTTCATTTCTTGAACAAAACGAATCGTTCCTGATACAGCTACGAGCACCACGATAATGATGGAAGTTGTTGGGTCGGCTTCACCAGGTTTTGCAAGAATCACATTCGTGAATAATGAGATTACCGCAATCACTAATAGAATTACCGTAAATGGATTGATAATAGACTCATAAATCTTTTTCCAAATTGGATCTTCTTTAGCCTTTGTAATTTTGTTTTCTCCATATGTTTCACGGAGTGTTTCTACTTGTTCTTCAGTGAGTCCTTTTACAGATGTGCCTAACGCTTCTAGAACATCTGCCATTGGATTCATCAATGCTAAGTCGATTCTTTCTTTTGCTGTTTTCATAGTCTTCACCTCGTTTTTAATATAGGCGAAGCTCCGGGTGATCATCACACTCTTCCCTTCGCTCAATGATTTGTTTCGTTTGACTCTCCGGTCCTGGCAAATGATCACCCTCTTTCTAAAAGTTTTTGGCAAATGAAAAAGCACCTTGTCATAGCTTAAACGCGACAAGATGCTTACCAAATAAACAATTCTCATTTTTTCGTTCAAGCTTTAACATCATGGAGCGATGAAATGACATTAGTCTCTGCCTTCACGACAGAGGCTGCTAACCAACGCATAGTGTCTCCACTATTTTGCGGTAGTCATCCGTATCTCCATGGTAGTCTCACCTACCGATTTACATCACCACCATACTCCCATATTTCCCCTTTGTCAAAGAAATTAACTTTGTATCTATATTAAAATATGAATTAGTAGTATAATAAACGTGTAAAAGGAGGAATCCCTATGAAAAAATCAATCGCTCTGATCCTAGTCGCACTGACTTTAGCTGGCTGTTCATTTTTCCAAAAGAAAGAAGACACAACCACTCAAGCGCAAACGACGACTACTCAAAGCACAACAACAACGAAACAAACAACGACAAGTACTACTGAAGCTCCAACGACTATCGTTGCAACAACTGCTGAAACGCAGCACGCAACGGCTCCCGTTCCAAAGACTGTATCTACTGAAAAAGTAGCCGTTCCTGCCGAAGCGCCTGCTCCTTCATCCATGGATATCCAAGCGATGAAACAAGGGGACTTCCGTAGCGTAGCCGGAACATGGAGAAACTCTGCTGGATGGGAATTCCACATTGATAAAGATGGAAATATTACTTCTGGTGGAAAAACATTTAAAGTTGGTATTACCGAACAACAATTCCAAGAAGGACTTCTCAACTGGATTATGGTTCCAGAAGGCAATGAAAATGCATTTGTGGGAGGCGCCGTATTCTCATTCATCCCTAAAAATGTAGAGCTCACTTATGGTGTGATGTCTGGTGACAAAGACCAATCGGATATTTCTAAAGACCGTATTTACGGTACGCAAACCGTAACAGACGGCAAAACTATCAAAACATTGATGTACTATAAAGTCGATTAACGGGTAAAGCACTGTAGTTAATTACAGTGCTTTCTTTTGTACATAAAAATAACGGATACCTCCTATTGGAAGTATCCGTTTTTCATTACGCTTCACTAATAAATAAAATTTCTAGCAATCGTCCTCTTAATTCATCGTCTTCATGATGTAAGATGTTCATGATTTCGTTCGCATTTCTAGCATTCACTAATCGACGATATAAGTGGTCTTTCGTTGCGTAACGAAGGTTCGCATTCTTGAGCACTTGGAAGAATGCTTCGTTTCGATTAACTGTTTGTTTTTCGCCAACAGTAAATTCAACAGTCGCATTTTTATTTTCCAATTCAACGACGGCTGCATGACTTCCTTGAACATGAACACGGTGAATTCTGTTTTCGGGAAGGATAGCTGTTTCTCCTTCAACGGATAATTGAATCGCTCCTAATTTCCAATCAACAGATAATGTTGTAACACAACGAGCGCCATCTAAGTCTTCCACCATTTCGAATGAATGATGAGTTCCTGGGAATACATACCAGTCAATCACTTCTGGTAAGTCCACACCCATCTTCACACCAGAACCATCGAGCGGCACAATCGCTCCTTCTTTAGCAAATACAGGAATCGATTCGATATCACGATAAATATCAAGCACTACATCTCCTGGATACTCTCTTCCAGTGAAGAAGTCGTACCATTTTCCTTCAGGGAACCAGACTTGAACTTTTGCAGATTGGTAATCCTTATTCATTGGTTCTGTAATCGGAGCAACCATCAACTCGCTACCGAAGAAGTATTGATTTGGCACGCGATAACTTTCTTCATTTTCTGGATAGAAGTAGTACATCGGACTCACAAGAGGCGCTCCCTCTTCATGCGTTGCAACATTCATCGTATAAAGATACGGAATCAATTGATGTCTTAGACGTAAATAGTGCTTCATGATTTCTGCAGTATGCTTCGTAAAGAACCATGGCTCCTTACTATTAAATGGACTTTGCGTACTATGAAGGCGTGTAATTGGACTAAAGATACCATATTGCAACCAGCGCGTTTGTAATTCTTCATCATAATAACCAAGCATATGTCCGCCGATATCATGACTCCACCAGCTATATCCAATGTTTGAAGCCGTTGAAGTAAAATATGGTTGGAATTGAAGGGATTCCCAAGTCACGATAGAGTCACCAGAAAATCCAACTGGATAACGATGGCTACCAGGTCCTGCATAACGAGACAAGATTAATCCGCCATCTGCTCTCTTACAATTATCGACAAAATGATAATGGTTTAATAACCACAATGGATCTTGTACCCCTTGCGTTCCTTGTTGCCAGTCAATCCACCAGAAATCAACACCTTGTTCTTCTAATGGATAATGTACATCTTTAAAGTAAGATTCTCTAAAGCGAGGATCTGCAATATCAAAGATTGCAGGTTCTTCACTGGCTGCATCTAGTCCTAGGCGTTTGGCAACTGCTGGATATGCATCTTCATAAGCTCGAATACCATCGGCTGGATGGACATTTAGAGAAAGTTTTAATTTCTTATCATGTAGTTTCTTTAATAATTTTTCTGGTTCTGGAATGAGTTCACGGTTCCAAGAGTACCCTGTCCAACCACTTCCGAAGCGTTCTGGAATTTTTGTGATATGCCAATCCATATCTAACACGCCAACCGCAAGCGGTACTTGCTCATCTTCGAAGCGTTCAACGAGACTTAAATACTCATCAGCTGTATACGCCCAATATCGGCTCCACCAGTTTCCTAAGGCATAGCGTGGTAATAATGGAGTTGCGCCAGTTAGGTGATAGAAGTCTCTGATGGCTCCTCTATAATCATGTCCATAAGCGAAGAAGTATAGGTCCACTTCGCTTTCTTTTTTGATAAAGCCTTCTTTTTCATCACTAATAAATCCATTAGAGTCATCTAAAACAGCATAACCACTCTTACTAATAATACCATCTTCGAGTTCTGTTTCCCCATCCACTTGGTCGAGTGTACGAGTCGTCCCTTTTAAAGTTTCGATTGGTTCACCAAAGTACCATCTGCTTCCGTAGAGAGCAAATTGCCCTTTTAATTCAATAAATAGATTTTGATTATTGAATTCGCCTTTGTTATAGCGTAAACGGAAAAACTTTGTATTAATATCTAATAGTTCTGGCGTTTCGGTGGCTTCAACATCCACTTCACCAAAGTCTCTATTTTGAATCAATTGCGTATGTCTATCTTCGAACTGTCCATTTTTTGAATATTCTAATCGAATGAGTTTATCCGTTAGAACGCTGATACGATAAAAATCTCCTTTAAAAATTTTCATCTTGCGTACCTCCATTGCTTAATTTATATGCCTTCTCAAACATTTTACTCGTTACTTTTACATTTAACAATGCCCAGAGCGCAAAGCCACCAAAAGTGAACACGTAAATCGACGTCAATAATCGCTCTGGCGTATCCACACTCATATATACCACTGCGCAGTTAAATAGAATTAATAAAATTGCACGTAACGGATCTAAAATACAAACGAAAAAGCTATTGATGACACTGGCTTTTAAACTATTTTCAAATAATCCAATATACGGTAAAAGGATGACAACTCCTAGTATCGCAAGCATTCCGAATGGCGCAAGAAGTAATAATCCATATCCATTCAAAAAGTTTGTATTCGAAAAAATACTATAGTTCAAAAATAATAGAACCGAGAGTACCACAAGAGCTGCCCAAATGACAGTGGATTGCTTAAAGTTGGATTTAAAAATACGAAAATAATGATAGACAATATCGCCATCATCACCCTTTAAAATCCGATGCAGCATCGTGTTGAGAGCTGTCACAGAAGTCCCCATCGTCACAAGGGGAATGCTCGTAATGATAAATAATGTATTTAATAGAATCAAATTGGTGATGAGCGTTAGTCCTCTAACGAGTGGCCCATCTATTCGAAATAGTTTTTGCAATGATATCACCGTTCCTATATGAGAAAAAGGAAGCGAGAAAGATTTTTCTTCATCTCGCTCCCTCTACTCATTGTATTTTAAACGTTTCAGTTAGGGTATTTGTTAGAATGTGCTTATTTAACTTCTTTTTGATAACGGTCATATGCGTCTTGTTGAATCTTGATGAATTCATCCAATCCCATATTTTTAAGGTTTGCTAAGTAAGAATCCCATTCTTCTTCAATTCCTCCGTCAACTACCCATTTAGAAGCTTGTTGTTTTACATAAGAATCGATACTTACGTAAATTGAAGCTAATTTACTTAGTTCTTCTTGAGAATAAACTACATTAGGGTAAGCTGGTAAAGCATATTGTTTTAATTCTTGGTCCATCTTCAATTTCAAACCATCACCTTGAGTTTGGTCAATATCAACGTGGCTGTTGATATCGTCGCTAACGTATTTAGGTCCGAAGTCACGTAGAGAGTGAATCCAAGCATATTCATCGGCAGATTTACCATCTTTTGGAGGTAATACTTTATATTTGTCTCCATCTTTTTCTGTAGCAATTCCAAATGAGCCATAGAAGTTTTGGATACTTGCATCATCAGTATAGAATTTATCGAACCATTGTAATAATTTAGCAGGGTTTTTCGCTTTTGTTGTTACTAATAATTCGTTACGTCCATAGTTGTAGTGGTCTGGGTCAGAAGTAACATAACCTTTTCCATCAGGACCTTTAATTGCTGGTAAAGGCACATATTCGCTAGCATGTAATCCAAATGTTGCATCGGCAGTCCAACCACTTGAAACACCTACTCTAGCTACTGATTTATCCATACGTTTTGCAGCACTCATTGATGAATCTTCAGTGTAAAGTTCAGGGTCAATTAAGCCTTTCTTGTAAGCTTCATGCATTGCTGCAATCCCTTGTTTGTAGCTTTCTTCTGTACGTAGATATACAGGTTTGCCGTCTTTAACAGACATTTCATAAGTGTTATCTGCACCTAAACGGTTGTTAAATGGAAGGATGTAAGAGAATGTTGGGTCAAAGTTACCTGATCCAAATGGAATTTCATCCGTTGGATCTCCATTTCCGTTTGCGTCTTTATCTTTGAATTCTTGAAGTACTTTTACTAATTCATCATAAGTTTGAGGTACCTTCAACCCAAGATTGTCAAGCCATTTTTTATTGATGAATAATTGGTTTCCTACTGTTGGACGCATTGGTAATTTCTTAGGAAGACTGTAAATGTGTCCGTCAGGAGCTGTAATCATCGCTTTTAGTTTTGGTTCTTTTTCCATTGCCTTTGTAAGATTTGGCATGTTTTCTTTAATTAAATCTTCTAGAGGAATAAATAAAGATTGGTTTTGAGCAATTTCAGCATCGTTAAATGCGTTTGATCCTAAGAAGGCATCTGGTAGGTCCCCGCTGGCAATTAATACAGATTTTTTATCTGTCCAGTCTGCAGCTACTAAAGTATCCCAGTTGATTTCAATGCCTGCTTCTTTAGCAGAATCATCGATAAATCCTTTATGGTAATCTTCGCCCCAGTCCGACCATCGAACGGTTGTAATTTTGAAGTTCGTTTGATCTGACTTTTCGTCATTTGATTTGGTTGTTGAATTTGAGCAAGCTGCTAATCCTGTAAGTGTAGCTGCTGCTAAAAACAAATATTTCATTTTGTTGATTTTCATAATATCTCTCCTATTCTTTTAGTGCGCCAATCATGACACCTTGATTGAAATATTTTTGGACAAATGGATAAAGCAACATAATCGGAGCTGTTGAAATTACAATTGCTGCATATTTCATCATATCAGCTTTAATCCGAAGATCTGATGCAAGTTCCCCTGTTGCCTGAGATTGCATCATTTGGTTACTAATTAATAACCGTCTTAAGATCAATTGCAATGGTTGCAAGTTTTCTTTTGTTAAGTAAATTAAAGCGTTGAACCAAGAGTTCCAAATACCAACTGCTGTCCATAAACCAATTACAGCGATAATGGCTTTTGATAAAGGAACAACAATCTTGAAGAAATAACGAATTGTTCCGCAACCGTCGATTTGAGCTGCTTCCCACATTCCTTCTGGGATACTGTTATTGAAGAATGTTCTTGCAACGATGATATTGTAAGAAGATACTGCAAATGGAACAACCATTACCCAGAATGAATCGACAAGACCGACACTCTTCACTGTTAAGTAGATTGGAATCAATCCACCTGATACGAACATCGGAACAATGTATAGAACGCTGAGCCACTTTTTACCAAGTAGGTCGCGTCTAGATAACGCGTACCCAGCAGGGATATTGATAAGTAGTGCAAATAATGTACCGACTACTGTATATAAAATCGTGTTGAGATAACTTCTTAAGAACAGTGGTTGTTCAATTAAGCGAAGGTATCCATCTAATTTCCATTCGTGGGGAATGAACCAAACTTTACCATTGGCCACATCAGATGGATTACTAAAGGAAGCAATCACAACAAACCACAATGGGTATACGATTAATAATATTAACAAGATTGCAAAACCGTAGATCACTACGTCAAAAAACAAATCTGATTTTGATTTTCTTGAAACCTTAAACCATTTCATGCTATGACCACCCTCCTTTTAAAATAGTCCTGTTTTGGTATATC
>JAGZLX010000057.1 GCA_018364485.1 Granulicatella adiacens | reverse complement strand
CATCCCGTATTTTTGATACGAAATGCTTTCAATAAGTTTAAATAAGTTTTAACGTTTACTAAATTGTGATGCTTTACGAGCTTTTTTCAAGCCTGGTTTTTTACGTTCTTTCATACGTGGGTCACGTGTTAATAAGCCAGCAGCTTTTAACACTCCACGGAAGTCAGGGTCAACTGTTAATAATGCACGAGCGATTCCGTGACGGATAGCTCCTGATTGACCTGTGAATCCACCACCGTTAACGTTAACTAAAACGTCGTATGAACCTAATGTTTCAGTTAAGTTTAAAGGTTGTTTGATTACTTCGTGTAAGTAAGCAAATGGGATGTATTCTTCGATTGATTTTTTGTTAATTGTAATGTTTCCTGTCCCTGGTACTAAGATAACACGGGCAGTTGAGTTTTTACGGCGTCCAGTGCCGCGGTATTGTGCTTGAGCCAATGCTTTTTCCTCCTTAGATTAGTGATTGGATGTCTACTGCTACTGGTTGTTGTGCAGCATGTGGATGTTCAGCTCCACCGTAAACATGTAATTTAGTAAATTGACGACGACCTAATGAGTTCTTAGGTAACATGCCTTTGATTGATAATTCAACTAATTTACGAGAGTTGTTAGCACGTAATTCACCAGCTGTACGAGCAGTCAATCCACCAGGGTGGTTTGAGTGGTGATAGTAAACTTTATCAGTTGCTTTTTTACCTGTTAAGGCAACTTTGTCAGCGTTGATGATGATTACGAAATCACCTGTATCAACGTTAGGTGTAAATGTTGGTTTGTTTTTTCCACGTAAAATGCTTGCTGCAACAGCTGAAAGACGTCCTAATGGCACATCAGTAGCGTCGATAACAACCCAGTTACGTTCTGTAGTGCTAGCTTTAGCCATGTATGTTGTACGCACGATTGTTTCCTCCAATTTCTTTCTTGGTATTCTTCACATTGAGTTTAACGGGGCTCAAATGTGGATCTATTATCTAGAAAATAAAATTATTTTGCTAATGCTTCTTTAGCTTTGTCTGCTAATACTGTGAAAGCAGCTGCATCGTTAACTGCTAAGTCAGCTAACATTTTGCGGTTCATTTCGATACCAGCTAATTTTAAGCCGTGCATTAATTTGCTGTAGCTTAATCCGTTTAAACGAGCTGCCGCATTGATACGTGCGATCCATAATTTACGGAAGTCACGTTTCTTTTGACGACGGTCACGGTAAGCATACATATATGATTTCATGACTGCTTGTTTAGCTGTTTTAAATAATTTTGATTTCGCTCCGTAGTAACCTTTAGCTAATTTTAAAACGCGGTTACGACGACGACGAGTAACTGTTCCACCTTTAACACGTGGCATAATTAATTCCTCCTTGGTCTATCAGTCTCTTGCGACTGGCTTGAAAATGTAATAGTTTGCGTGCTGAATTAACGCATTTGACTTAATTGTTGTTTAATACGTTTGATGTCAGTAGCGTGAACCATTGTTTGTTTACGCAAGTGACGACGTTGTTTTTTAGTTTTGCCATGGAAACGGTGGCTTGTGAAGGCTTGAGAACGTTTTAATCCTCCACCACCTGTACGTTTGAAACGTTTAGCTGAACCACGGTGTGTTTTTTGTTTTGGCATGAGACTTTCCTCCTGTTACTTTTTTACTTATCATTCTTAGGTGCTAACATCAAGAACATGCTTCGTCCGTCCATTTTAGCCTTTTGTTCAACTGTTGCGATTTCAGAAACTTGTTCTGCTAAACGCTCGAGAACTTTTTGACCAATCTCTTTATGAGTAATGGCACGACCTTTGAAGCGAATGCTTGCTTTGACTTTATCACCTTTTTCAAGGAACTTGATCGCCGCTTTTAACTTCGTATTAAAGTCGTTCTCATCAATTGTAGGGCTTAGACGCACTTCTTTGATATTGATGACTTTTTGGTTTTTGCGAGCTTCTCGTTCTTTTTTCTGTTGTTCAAAGCGATATTTACCATAATCCATGATTCTGGCAACTGGCGGTTTTGCGTTTGGCGAAACTAATACTAGATCAAGTCCAGCTTGTTCTGCTAAACGTAAAGCATCGTTTTTCGTTTGAACACCAATTTGTTCACCGTTATTGTCAATAACACGTAACTCACGAGCGCGAATTCCATCATTGACCATCATATCTTTTGCTATGATATTCACCTCCAAGAATTTTTGAGAGAAAAAAAGCAAAAAAGCAACGGAAGTAATAGAATACTCCCGCTGCCAATGTCTTTTTAAAACTTGAACATTTCCTATCAGCCCAAGGACCAGTGTCAACTTAGGCGAGAAGCGGGATGCTTCTGCTTGTTTTCTCAACTCCAATAGTCTACCAAATAATAGAGAATCTGTCAACACATATCCCTTTACAGGTCACTATTAATTTTTCCTTTTAGTAGAATACCGTATTCCCTCACATTCGTCAACAAATCTACTCTTCTTTTCGTGTTTTTCTCTAGCGTGAGGAGTATAATATAGGTGAAAATTTGAGAAAGGAGGTGTACGCTATGGGACTTGCGAATCTTCAACAGTATTCTCTCACAAAACACTTTAAACAACGAGCCCTCGAACGCTTTGGTATCCCCGAAGAGAAATGCTTAAAGTGGTTTCGAGTTCAGGCACAAACCATGGAGTTATGTGACAATCCAAAAAATCAAGATCCACATCAACAACGATTTCAGAATGCCAATAACATTATCATGATTTGTAATACGGAAAATTTGACTGCTCGTACTTGCTTTTTGGCTGCGTCTTGTGACCGATTACTGTATGAACAATTTAAAACGGACCGTGAAATGCTGATTGCAACTTACCGAACGGAACTGGTCGGTAAGGAATCAGACGACATTTTACAGTCGCTTGAAACATTGCTTCGCATGACAAACGAAGCGCGGTTAAAATTGTCAGTCGTTTCAACCGAGTGGATGAAAGACTTTAATACTTCTCTTCAACAGTTGCAGTCTAGTGCGGAGACCATGCAACAACATTTAAATTTGTTCAATTAGGCTAATAAACTCTACTCTTTATTATTCTAATTAAGCAACATGGGTGAGCCGATGTCGACTCACCCTATTTAATTTAATTTGATTTCTCAGAATCCTTACGGATTTTTTGATAATAGCTGTAATAGGAGACCGGGTCGAGCCTATTGTCTCTCCCCTTTAATGTTCAAAGCGGACGTAAGAACTTCATTCTAACGTCCGCTAATTCACATTTAATCTTTTTCCTATTACAGCTATTATAAAATCCGTTGATTCTTCGAAATCAATAGTTAGTTAAGTGAGTCAACTTCTGCTATTTGAGAGAGGACGTTCTTATTTTGAATATTCCTCAAACCAGTCTGTAATAGCTTTTAGACGCGCTTGACGAAGGTTTGGTAATCCTTGACGAGAGAGTCCGTGGCTAGACTGAGGGAATAGAATCATTTTTGTTGGCACGTTGTTTTTACGCATCGCCATATACATTTGCTCCCCTTGCTCTTGCGGGCAACGTAAGTCACTTTGTCCGTGTAAAACAAGTAATGGCGTCTTCGCATTTTTCGCATGAGCTACTGGTGACATTTCCCATAAGCGTTGTGGGTTGTTAATGTCATCAAGCAATTGTTTTTCCACGAAGAATGGGCCGATGTCGCTAGTGCCGTAGAAGCTAATCCAGTTACTGATTGAACGTTGCGTGACGGCTGCACGGAAACGGTCTGTGTGCGTTACGATCCAGTTCGTCATGAATCCGCCGTAGCTTCCTCCGGCAACGTATAATTGGTCCGCGTCGACTTCAGGGTGTGTTTCTAAGATGTAGTCTACCCCCAACATTAAGTCGTCGAAATCGTGGTTACCGTAATCGCCGAGAATACTCTTCACGAAGTCTTGTCCGTATGTGTTACTTCCGCGAGGGTTAATCATAATCACGCCGTAACCTTTTGCAGCGAGGGCTTGCATTTCATGGAAGAAGCTTTCTCCGTAAGCCACTTGTGGTCCACCGTGCACATAGAGAATTGCCGCGTGCTTGTCTGCTTTTTCTACTGGCGGCATGTACCATCCGTGGATATCCCAGTTGTCGTATCCTTTATATGTGAAACGTTCAGGCGTTGTAACGATATGCTCGGCTAAGTACGCTTCGTTTGGATTGTATAGGTCTGTGATTTCTCCTGTTGTTAAATTTAAACGCGCTAATACGCTAGGTACAGTTGTTGTTGAATATGTGATGAATAGCTCGTCTTCAGAGATGATCGTTGCTCCTGTGATATGTAAGAGTTCATCGAAGATTTTTTCCACTCGTCCGTCTAAATATAAACGGTAAAGAACAGTTTTGCCCTCAACGCTTGCGCACGCTAAGAAGCTTTCTTCGTCAAACCATTGTGGCGCAACTCCTGTCACAGCTTGTTGAAAATCCGCCACGAGCCAGTCGCCCCATTCCACATCGAGGTCTGAAGTTAAGTTTAAAATATGCCCTTCTGCAGTTGGAGTGCTATCGAAGTTCACGATTAAGTCTGCTTGCGTCACGAATCCGTGCTCTCCTGAACTATATTGTAGGACTGCTCCGTCTTTTGAATCCAAGACGTATCGATAAGACTCATCTGTTCCAGGTTCAAGAATCGGATGAATGTCGCCTGTTGTAACGTCCACGTAGCACGCTTCTGCACTGTCTAATGTCCAGCGAACATTTGATAAATCGCGGTCCACTACAAGTGTTGTTTCATTATGCAATACATCGCGAAGTCCGATAGATTCTTTTGATTCGAATAGTGTTGTTACTTCTTTTGTAGCAACGTCCACTATTTTGATTTGTGTCACTTCGTCGTTTGGTAAGAATGTTCCGCCGTCAAAACGATACGTTGTTTTTTCAACGACGATTGGTTGAGGGAATTCTTCTTTCTTCTCTTCTTCCTCTGGTTTTGTAGTTTGAAAGACGATAGACTTGCTATCTTTTGCCCACACGTAGCTAGACACACCTTTTTTCTCTTCTGTTAAGGCAATAGCTTTCCCACCTTGAACCGATTGGATTTTTAGTTGAGGCGTTTTTTCTTCCCCTGCATTGCTGATGAAGCTGATCCATTTCCCATCTGGAGAGACTTTCAGCGATGAATTCACTGTCCCTTCGTCTCCATACGCCACGTTGCCGTCAGCGGTGTACTTATAGATGGCTGTCTCGTACGTATTTTTCTTTTCATTCATTTTTGTTTCTGTAAAAAAGAAAGCATCTCCTGACACAACAGGTTGCCCTACATTTTTCAACTCGAATAAATCTTTTTGTTCGATTTTCTTCATTCAAATCACTCCTTTTCAGTGTGTACCTTTCTAGTCTACTCTCATAATGAAAGTTTTGCAACGTCAAAAAAGCGTGACACTAGGAATTCTAGTCTCACGCTTTATGTTTTTTATCGGTTATGCTTCCTGCTCTTCTTTTTTACGAGAAGTCGCTATAAGGCCTAATGAAGCTAAAATGCTAAGAGCTGCTGCATTGAAAATTGCAAACTCATCCGTTGTCCCCGTATTTGGTAATTCTGTTTGAGATGTTTTTTCAACAGCTGATGCTATAACCGTTTGCTTGGGAGCTTCTGGTTCTGTCACCGCTGGCTTAGCAGGTTCAGCTGGTTTAGTAGGTTCAGCTGGTTTAGTAGGTTCAGCTGGTTCCTCAGGTTGCGCAGGATTTTCAGGCTTCGTCGGTTCCTCAGGTTTAACGGGATCTACTGGAGCCGGCATCACTGTTGCTGTATAGCTTGCTTTTGCAACGGTCCCATTCATATCCACTCGTTGGATTGTGACCGCTGGAGCTTCTCCTGTAAAGCTTGCTTCTGGAACAAAGGTAATCGTTCCGTCCGCTGCTACGGTAAATGTTCCAACACCTGTAATGACTTTCTCAGTCATTCCATCTTCAAAGGTAGCCGGTACGCTATCATCTAGCGGTACTTCCGCGTCGCCTTCTGTAAAGGTTGGCTTAGCAGTTTGTGTCTTCCCTTGAACGTCCGTTGAAGTTACGTCTTCTCCGGTTGGCGTTACTGCCGTCACATTTGGCGTATACTTCGCCGTTGCGCTAGTTCCATTCTCGTCTTTGACTTGAATGATAGCCGCATCCGGTGTACCTACGAAATCTATATTTGGTGTGAACGTAACTTCGCCTGTTAATGGATTAATCGTATAAGTACCAACTTTTGCGCCATCTTTCATAGCGTCAATCGTTGTGTCTTCTACTGCAGTTCCATTGACGATAAATTTCGCTGGTTGGTCTGCGTCTACTTTCAACGAAACTTCCGCATCTCCCTCAGTAAACTTCGGTGTTCCTGTTTGGACTTTCCCTTGTTTACCAGTCGAAGTCGCTTCTTCTCCCGTTGGTGTCACTGCCGTTACAGTTGGTGTGTACTTCGCCGTTACACTAGTGCCATTCTCGTCTTTGACTTGAACGGTCACCGCATCTGGCGTTCCTACGAAATCTTTATTCGGTGTGAAGGTTACTTCACCTGATAATGGATTAATCGTATACGTCCCAACTTTAGCACCCTCTTTAGTTGCGTCAATCGTTGGGTCTTCTACTGCAGTTCCATTCACTACGAATTTTGCAGGTTGGTCTGTGTCTACTTTCAACGGAACTTCCGCGTCACCTTCAGTAAACTTCGGTGTCCCTGTTTGAACTTTTCCTTGTTTACCTGTTGACGTCACGTCTTCTCCTGTTGGTGTCACAGGCGTAACGGTTGGCGTATATTTCAAGCCAGCAATTGCTTTTCCTGTTGCTTTTTCAATCACCTGAACAACGATTGGGTCTACTGTTCCTGTGAAGTCTTTATTCGGTGTGAACGTGACTTTCCCCGTCGTTTCATCGACCGTATACGTTCCAACCTCTTTTCCATCTTTCATCGCTGGAGCACTCGTACCAAGCGCCTTGCCATTCTTTGGATCTACTAAGACCATTGGCTTCTCGCTTGAAGGTGTAACAGCTCCATCCTTTCCTTCGAACTTCGGTGTTTCCACGTGGACGAGCCCTTGTACTTTTGTACTTGTGAGTTCTTTTGACATTGGGACAACCGTTGGAATATAGCGTCCGTCCATGGTCCCTGTTTGGTCGCTTACGATCGTCTCATTCGCGCTCACTGGCTTCCATCCGGTATCATTTCCATTATCGTCCGTTCGACGAATCGTGATTCCTTTGCCTGTCCCGACAAATCCAGCTTCTGGAATAAATGTAACGGTCACATCTTTTCCTGCTCCCGTGACTTTATATTTCCCTTCGCCTGCCACCACATAGTACCCTTCTGCGTCAAGCGCCCCTTTTGCACCCGTCTCATCAACAATGACTGGTTCGATGGCTTCGTCGATCACCGCATCGTCGGTTAGTGAGTAGCGTTGTTTTCCACTTGGTGTGAAGACCAATGTTCCCGTTTGTGGAATTCCTTGTAGTCCGTCTGTTTCTGTCTTACTTCCTTTTGGTAAAAAGGTTAAATGCACTTCGAAATCTTCCACTTCACCAGACAAGGCCATTCCTGTTGGCTTCTCAATTTGAGTGGCGTCTTTTGCGATACGCACACGTGCACCCAGCTCACTCAGCGATGCGTTCACTTTTTTGAAAGCATCTTTAAATACAAGAGTAGCCGTGCCATCTCCATTTATCGTTAATTTTTCAGAGCGCTCGTCCTCATCAAAAGTCCCATTTCCGTTAAAATCTACCCATCCATATAATGTTGCTTCGTCCGCTCCACCTGTATGTGCTTCAACGGATAAGGTTAAATCGCCCGTACTTGTACGGTCTAACACTAAAATACCGTTCGTTTTTCCTTTAAGGTCGGCTGGCAAGATTTGGTCAATGCCTTCATCTGCAGACCCTTCAGCATCGTCCCCTTTCCAGTTTGTACGGTCCACATTGTCGTCGACATCCGGACGTGTATCTCCAAGGTACGGTTGCTTCACATCTTCCCCAGTCACATTGTGAACTTGGTTAATACTATGCGTCGCTTTTCCGTAACTTTCCGGAGCATCACTTTCGTCAAATGGTAAGAATCCAATCATGGCAGACTGCTTACTTGCCGAAGCCATATACAGACTCACTTCTGTAGCTCCTTGCGTCATGACAATCGGTACAGCCACCATTCCGGCAGAAAGGTTCGGTCCAAATACACCCGTTCCAAGTCCGCCTGTTTTCTGGTCAGCACTTCCGTAGTATTTCCACGCCACAGGTTTCTTATCGGGCCCGACCTGCGTAGCCTCACGAATCGCTGCCAACTCTCCACTGTGGTAGTTCACTCCATTAATCGGAAGCGGTCTGAATCCAATAACTTTTTTATTCGGATCGAATAAGTCTTTTGTATCTTGTGGGAAATAATTCAGCGTATAAGGACTGTCGTATTTATACCATTCTGCAAAATGCTGCCAACCCGTTCCGTTAGTTGTATAGAGAGACAACTCCCCTAGATTAGACGAATCTCCCTCTGTCATGAGAACAGTTGGTTTGACCGTTTTCCCTTTATACGTTCCAGTAATTTCAAATTGAACTCCGACATTTCCGCCCTCATATTGCGTCGTAATCGTTGTTCTCTTTTCACCAGTATCGATTCCTGAATTATAAATTTCACTCCACGCATCTTGTGTTTCACCGACAATCAGCGCTTCGTTCCCTGCCTTGAATTCACGTTTTCCGTCTGCACTTTCCGCGCTATTCATAGATCCATTTTTGGCGTTTGGATCATACGTGTTCTTTTCAGCAGCCGTTGCCCCTTGCGCTTCAAGTCTCTTCTTGTAGATTTCCGTTGCGTTAAATGGTTTCAGAGACTTCACGCGAACCGTCACGACATAGCCTGGACTAATTTCTTTTGTATACGTTGACCCTTCTTGTAAGGCTAATTGCCCTGTTGAAGTAGTCGTAGTTCCACTCCAGTTCGCCACGTCACCAAAATCAATCCAACTTGCCTGGCTAAGCAATTCTTCTTGCGATAATTCCTTAGTAAATCCAGGTTTTGTAACTTTAGGAGTAGCCGTAGCATCTTCAACATCCGAGCCGACTGAAGATGTTGCTGCTGGAGCGTCCCCAGCTTCGCGTCTTGTACGAGTACGAGGCGCTTGTTCCTCAGAGGTAGTCGTTGTTTCTTCAGTGGTTGCTTCTACTTTTTCAGATGTTTCCTCTGCTTTAGTCTCAGTAGTACTTTGAGTCGTTTCAACGGTATCGGCTAAAACAACGCTTTGTCCTTGCACCAATAAAAAGCCTAATGCGACCGCCACAGAAGCTGTTCCCATGCTGAGTTTTTTAATCGCATAACGCGTTACTTTCGAACGATTTTTACGCTCATTCATCTGAGTGTTTTTCGAACTAAACATAGCTACCTCCTTCCTTTTTATTCTTTCAAATTTGAGTGACTTAATCTCTTAATTTTATCGTATTCAACGCATTTCTACAATTTATTTTACTAAAAAAACATGGGGCTAGGTTGCCCTAGTCCCATGCTGTTCTTAATGTTTTAAATTAAGCTTCTTGCTCTTCATCTTTTTTACGAGATGTAGCTACTAAACCTACTGATGCTAGGATACTTAATGCTGCTGCACTAAATACTCCGTATTCATCGCTTGTACCAGTATTTGGTAATTCTGTTTGAGTTGTTTTCTCAACAGCTGGTGCTACAACCGTTTGCTGTGGAGCTTCTTGTTTTGGCTCCGCTGGTTTAGCAGGCTCTGCTGGTTCAACTGGTTTAGCAGGTTTCTCAGGTTGCGCTGGTTTTTCAGGCTTCGTTGGTTCCTCTGGTTTAGCAGGTTCCACTGGTTTAGCAGGTTCCACTGGAGCTGGTGTAACTGTTGCAACATAGTTTGCTTTCACAACTGTACCATTCTTGTCAACACGTTGAATTGTTACAGCTGGAGCAACACCAGTAAAGTTTGGTTCTGGAACGAATGTAATAGTTCCGTCTGGAGCTACTGTAAATGTTCCTACACCAGGAATTACTTTTGTAGTTGATCCATCTTCGAATGTTGCAGGTACTGTATCATCAAGTGGCACATCAGAGTCACCTTCAGTGAATTTAGGTTTCGCTGTTTGTGTCTTACCTTGAACATCAGTTGTTGCTGCATCTTCTGCTGTTGGAGTTACTGGAGTTACTGTTGGTGTGTACTTAGCTGTTACTGGTGTACCATTCGCATCTTTCGCTTGTACTGAAATTCCATCTGGAGTTCCAACAAAGTCTTTATTAGGTTTGAACGTTACTTCACCTGTTGCTGGGTCAATTGTATAAGTACCCACTTGTTTACCATCTTTCATTGCTGGTAATTCAGTCGCATCAGTTGGTTCACCAGTTGCTGGGTCGATGAATTTCGCTGGGTTTTCAGCGCTCACAACCATAGGAACTTTTGTTTCTGCTCCATCTTGTTGTTTGAATGTTACTGTGTCAGATTGTGGTTGTCCTTGTTTACCAGTTGTTTCTTTGTTTTCACCTACTGGAGTTACAGGTTTTACAGTTGGAATATAACGACCATCCATTGTATTTGTTTGGTCACTGATTGTTGCTTCAGAATTATCTTTTGTATACCAACCAGAATCTACACCGTTGTTATCTAAACGACGGATTGTGATCCCTTTCCCAGTTCCAACAAAACCACTTTCTGGAACGAATTCCACTTGAACGTCTTTACCAGCACCTGTTACGCGGTATTTACCTTCACCTGGTACTGCATAAAATCCGTCAGCGTCTAAAGCAACTTTATTGCCTTGTTCGTCAACGATAAATGGTTTTACTGTTTCATCAATCACAGCATCTTCAGTTCTTGAGTAACGTTGTTTACCACGAGGTGTGAATTCTACTGTTGCAGTTTGTTTTACACCTTGTAGATCTTCAGTTTCTTTCTTGCTTCCTTTTGGTGGGAAAATCACTTGTGTTTCAAAGTCTTCTACTTCCCCTGACATTGACATACCTGTTGGGCTTTCAATGTCTGGAGCATA
>JAGZLX010000056.1 GCA_018364485.1 Granulicatella adiacens | reverse complement strand
AGTTTCAACATTTCTCACCGCCAACTTTTTTCGTAAATTCCGACTTCAGTCCTATGTGTACACTCCGCAACTATGGTACACTAGGTTCATTAGTGAAAGGAGCTATGTGATGCTACAGCTACAACATATTTCAAAAGTGTATCATACGGGAAATCAAGAGTTTCACGCGTTGAAAGATATCTCGATTCGCTTCCGTGAAAATGAGTTCGTCTCGATTCTCGGACAATCGGGTTCAGGGAAAACCACCCTCTTAAATATCATCGGTGGACTCGACCAATACACATCGGGTGATTTACTCATCCAAGGAAAATCAACAAAGCAATTTAAAGACCGCGATTGGGATAGCTACCGAAACCACACCATTGGGTTCGTCTTCCAATCCTATAATCTTATCGGCCACCAAACGGCGCTCTCAAACGTCGAGATTGCAATGACACTCTCTGGTGTTTCCAAAGCAGAACGCAAGAAACGTGCCATCGAAGCGCTCGAACGCGTTGGATTGAAGGACCATTTATATAAGAAACCAAACCAAATGTCTGGGGGACAAATGCAACGGATCGCGATTGCGCGTGCCCTTGTCAATGATCCAAAAGTCGTTTTAGCCGACGAACCTACAGGAGCGCTCGATTCTGAGACTTCTCTTCAAATCATGGATTTATTAAAAGACATCGCCAAGGAACGTCTGGTCATCATGGTGACACATAACCCAGAACTCGCAAAGACGTACTCCACTCGTATCGTACAAGTATTAGATGGAAACATCTTGAGCGACTCGAATCCATACGAACCAACCGAAGAAACCAAACAAGGCGACATTCAGTTCACGAAGACAAAGATGAGCTTTATGACGGCGCTGTCCCTTTCGTTTAACAACCTATTGACGAAGAAAGGCCGTACCTTCCTGACTGCCTTTGCCGGTTCCATCGGGATTATCGGGATTGCCCTTATCTTAGCTCTCTCAAACGGTGTGAGCGACTACGTGAAGAAGGTGCAAGAAGACACCCTCGTCTCTCTTCCGCTGACGATTAGCGAGCAGAACCACAGTAATCTGCTGGCGACCTCTCCGGATTTAAGCGATAAGCCTTATAAAGACAATAACGAGCTTGGCGTCAATACGGTGTTGACGAATTTATTGAAAAAACAAATCGGGAAAAACGACATCGCGTCCTTCAAGGCATACTTGGACCAACACGCATCCGAAGTCGCAAAACTGACAAAAGACATTCGTTACCAATACAACCTGCAACCGTACATTTACGCTAGTGACACATCAAACGGTCCAAAGAGCATTCTTCCGTCAAACCTAGCAAGCGAAGTCGATACGGCGAACCAAACGATTAAAGGCTACTTGCAAAATATCGACTATTGGAGTCAACTTTCAAGCGACGAAGCCATGCTTGAGGCGCAATATGACGTGCTAGAAGGTCGTCTTCCAAAGGATAAATCTGAAATCGTCCTTATCGTCGATGAAGATAACCAAATTAGCGACCTGCTCCTTTATAGCTTACGCATCAAAGACCCTAGCGAATTAAACGATGTGAAGAAACTAGACGAACTTAAATCACAAACGTATCAATATAGTGATTTCATCGGAAAAACATTCAAAGCCGTTGTGAACACGAACCGCTTCGCAAAAGAAAACAACCAATGGATGAATAAGATTGATGACGAAGCCTATATGAAGACGCAAATCGAGAATGGCCTCGAGCTTAAAATCGTCGGCGTTCTTCGTCAAAAAGAAGGCACAAGTTCTGGTGTGAACTCTCCTTCTGGTGGTGTGGCTTATACAAGCGCCCTAATCGATTACACTTCTGAGCAAATTCAAAACAGTGACATCGTGAAAGAGCAAGAAGCCAACCCAACCATCAATGTATTTACTGGTAAACCATTTGCCAAAGATCCAAAACCATTCAATTCGGCTGATTTAACCGAAGAAGAAAAAATCCAGTTGGTCAAATTGACGCCTGAACAACAAGCGCAATACATCCAACAATACAACGAAAACTCGGCTGCCACTTACGAGGAAAACCTCGCGAAACTGGGTGTCATCGACAAATCCAAACCGGCTGCCATCGAGTTCTACACCTCTTCGTTCCAACAAAAGCAAGAGTTGAAGGACTTCATCAACGCCTTTAACACAGCGAAAAAAGACGCCGGCGAAGACGACAAAGTGCTCGCCTACTCCGACGATATTCAAACTATCATGTCTTCGATTACGACAATGGTGGGCGTAATTACAACCGTACTCGTTGGTTTCGTTGCCATCTCGCTCATCGTATCATCGATTATGATTGCGATTATTACGTACATCTCGGTTCTCGAACGTACAAAAGAAATCGGAATCTTACGTGCAATGGGGGCTTCGAAGAAAGACATCCGTCGCATCTTCACCGCCGAAACAGCCATCGAAGGATTTATCTCCGGGGTACTCGGTATCGCCATTACGCTCCTTGCGACACTTCCAATCAATGCCATTGTTGCGAAAATGACAAACGTGGAAAATGTGGCACAATTACCATGGGAAGCCGCACTTATCCTAATTGGTATCTCAATCGTCCTCACCATGTTAGCTGGACTCATCCCTTCACGCATCGCCGCGAAGAAAGACCCAGTCGAATCGCTCCGCAGCGAATAATAACTAAACTTCAAAAGGTGGATAAAGGCCTAGGCCTCTATCCACCTTTTTCATTGCCTCAATTAACATCTTTGTTAATTAACATATATGTTAATTTTAGAAAGCCGTCCCCAGCACCCCTAGCCATAAAAAGCGAAAGACAACTTCGCTTCACACAACCAATTGTATTAGCCATGGGATGCACCGAATACTTTACCTAACCTAAAAAAACAAAAATCCTCTGGACTCTATAGTGGGAACAGTAAAGAAGTGCAAGCAATGTGAATTACCGAGGGTTCGTGATTTATCACTTACCCTCGGTTTGAAGCTTGCTAGGAATTGAGACTTCGGCTCAATCCGGTGCCTTTACTGTCACCACTATGAAGATGTCCAGAGGACTTATTTTGTTTTTTTACAAGATTAGGCTAATGAACCCATTGGATCCCATGGCGCTAACACAATTGGTTCGCTGTTGAAAGCGTCGAGTTGCTCTTTTGTAAGCAAGTCTTTTCTGATAACGATCTGGTACGTATACTCATCCATCCACGCATCGCTCATCATCCAGAACCCTTCAACCCCAGATTCTTCGCCCCAACTATTTTCCACTTTCCAACGGTTTGGTTTGCCATCCACAAGGTTCACCCCTGTTAATACCATCGCGTGTGTCATTAAGCTATCGCCGTATTCAAGACGTTCACCCTTCGTTAGTGAATAGTCGATTCCTGTTAAGCCTTCAAGGTCAAAGTTATTGAGCGCAAGACGGCCATTACCGCGGTTTGAAGATTGACCGACATCGCAACCGAACCAGACAGACTCGCCTTGTTCTAATTGACGAATCGCTAACTCTTTGAACGTTGCCATATCAAGGTTCAAGTAGCGCACTTGGTTGCCAACAACATTTCCAAGCATGTCAACAGTGTATGAACGGTTGAATGGTTTGTCCGCTGTTGGTGAGTTGATGATAGACACGTAATCGTCCAAGTTTAAGCCCACGAATTGTTCGAAGAAGCTTTGTGGTGTCAAATTCAAGTGACGGTGGAATTCCTTGTCTTTATCACGATATTCGAAGTCGAATGTTTCTGGCGGAGTTCCAAGAGTCACACTAAGTAAATCGTACACTTCTTGCATTAATTGTTTACGCGTTTCGTTGATTTCCTCTTCGCTAGCGCCACGTGCCACTAGATTGCGAAGCACTTTTGCGTCTTGGCGAAGTTTTTTATTTAAGTATTTGTTCAAATCGCTTGAAGCCGAGCTTGAAAAACTTTCCGGCATCACACTCTTTGGCACAACCCCATATTTCTTGAAGATAGACACGATCATATCCCATTGTCCACCGTCTTGTTGAGGTGTTTGTAAAAGAAAGGCTACATTGCGGCTTGTCACAGGTTCGCCCGCTGTTTTTAAAATATTTTCATGGAAATAATTAGCCTTTTCGTATTTATCCCAGAAAAATGTATAACTTTGAGAAAGTTCAAATTCTTCGAGCTTGAAGTTATTAAAGAGTCTGTGGCGGAACGTATTAAGCGCCGCAAACATCCAGCAACGACCAGAAGCCTTTTGGTTGGCTACTTTCCCGTGTTCCAAATCAATCGAATACACCGGCTGATTTTCCACAACAGAAGCGACCGTCTCACTAGATCCTTTCAAGCCATTCTTCACCGCAGCATTTTGCGCCACGATACGCTCTGGCTTACTTTGAAAACTTTCTTTATATTGTTTCGTCAATTCTTTTGTTAACGTAAACATCACTTCATCTCCTTTAAGGTTGATACTCTAATGGTACTCCTCTTTCCCCCCATATGCAATATAAAAAATCGGTTAAATCCAATAAAAAGAGCCTTTTTGACCCCCACTCCCTCCAAAAGCACCTTACTCCTGCCGTTCCCTTCCTAAGCATTGGCGAACACATCGGCAACTACCCATTTAATTAAAACCAAACAAACTCGCTAAACTTCCTCCAATAATGAAGCACACACCCCTACCACTCCCTTCCTAAGCATTGGCGATTACATCGTAGCAGTTTATCAAAAAAGGAAAGCATAAAAATATCTTGCGATTCACTACAAATTCGCAGGAATAAAACAAAAATTAAACTCCATAAAAGTACGAAAGAGCCCTTCGGATTCTATAGCAATCATCATAGCGAGTGTAATCGATGCGAATTAGTGACTCTGGAAATTTATTTCCTAGAGTCACTTTGAGGCTCGATAGGAGCTGAGACGTAAGACTCAGCCCGTTACAGCTATAATGATTGCTATGAAGATATCCGAAAGGGCTCGAAGTACTTTATAGCACTATTAATGATTTTGTTTTATTCCAACGGATTGGACTAAACATCGCAAGATGTTTTTATGCTTTTACCGGAGTTAAAGCAATGAACTGCTCGATGTTATCGGCAACTTGCGCGAGTGCCTTCTTCCAAAATGCGCTGTCCTCAACATCCACGCCCAACACCTTCGCAGTATCTTCCGCAGAAGTCACCGTTGTCGCACGCAATAACTCTTGATATTTCTCAACGAATCCTACAGGTTGCTCTTGATAGATGGCATATAAGCCCTTAGAGAACAATCCTCCGAATGCGTATGGGAAGTTGTAGAAGCTTAAGCCGCTGCTGTAGTAGTGCGGTTTGCAAGCCCACATATATGGATGCATTGCGTCTGGATCTAATCCATCGCCGTATGCTTCTTTTTGCGCATCCAACATTAATTGTTCTAAATCTTTCGAGAACATGAAGCTCTTTTCGCGGTTTTCAAATACTGCTGATTCGAATAAATAACGTGAGTAGATGTCCACGATGATTTGTGTTGTATCTTGTAATTGTGATTCGAGTAAGGCTACTTTTTCAGCATCGCTCGCTTCGCTAATCACTGTGTTCATCACGATATTTTCGTTGAATGTTGACGCCGTTTCAGCAACAGGCATTGAGTACTCTTGGTTTAATACACGGTGGTTTTCGATGTGTAAACCGTGGTACGCATGTCCTAATTCGTGCGCAATCGTTACAACGTCGCTTAATGAACCAGAGAAGTTTGTTAAGATACGTGATTGTTTGATGAATGGTAGGTTGCTACAGAACGCGCCCCCTACTTTTCCTTTACGTGGTAAGAAGTCGATGTAGTTGTTTTCGTAAGCTTCTTTTGTCATCTGCGCTAAATCTTCTGAGAAGCCTTTGAAGTTTTCTAATAAGAATTCTTTAGACTCTTCGATTGTGAAACGACGTGAGCTTTCTCCGATTGGTGCAAATAAGTCGTAGAATGGTAATCCATTTTCATGACCTAAGAGAGAAGCTTTATGTTTCAAGTAAGCGCGGAATTGTGGTAAATATTCGCGAATTGCTTCAAGAAGTGCATCCAATGTTTTACGAGACATACGAGATGCTTCTAATGTTTGCGCAAGTGGTGATTCGAACCCACGTAAGCTTGTTTCTGTTAATACTTGTTGTTTAATATTGTTTAAGGCAAATGCGATTGGTTCTTTGATTGTATCGTACATCTTCAATTCTGTTTCGTACGCTTCTTTACGAACCGCTGCATCCGCATCATACGCCATATTACGAATTTCGCTAAGCGTTACTTTTTCGCCTTTAAATTCGCCTTCAACGCCTGAAGTCATCGCTTCGAAGAGTTGTTCCCAACCGTCTCCACCGCTGATAGAGAATTTCGCAATCACATCTTCTAATTCATCGGATAATAGATGTTTGTATTGTTGTTTTGCTTCTGCAAAGTAGAATTCGTAGTCTTTTAGATTTTCGTCGGAAGTGATATCTGTTTCCACGCTTCCGATAAATTTGTAGACTTTTGTATACGCACTGTTTAACGCAGCATACGCATTACCGAATAAAGTACGGTATTTATTCGCTGTTTCGTCTGTTGTGTTCGCAGTTAATGTTAAATTAATGTAGTTTCCAAGACGGCTGCTTAAGACGCTGAACTCTTCTAAGGCAGCAATTGCCGCTTTGATAGATTCTAAGTTATCTTCGAGCGTTAAGCCGTTGAATACCTCTCTAAAGTTTGAAAAACGTTCAAAGTCACGTTGAAACTCTTCACTTTCAAATGAAGGGTATATTTCTTTTAATGACCATTCTGTTGACATGTCGGATCCCCCTTATATTGTCTATATGTCCTATTCTACCGAATTTCTTTATAAAATCATAGTATAAGAACCTTTATTCTCTAGGCAACAACGTGTATACTTAAGAGGCAAACACTTTTCAAAAAAGGAGTTCTTATGAAAAAGACTTGGAAAGAATTGTTCCCGGATGCTCTTCTTGGAGAAAACGGTCAAAACGCTGTTCCTGTAATGCTGAACGGCGAAGTGATTTATCTCTTAGAATCCAGCTTAACTGAGCGCGAACGATTCCTCATCGAAACTTTAAATACACAACCGACAAAATCTTCAATCCCAACGCATCCTTGGCTTGCGTACTTGGAAGGAAAAGGCGCATTGCCAATTCCAACTGCGTATATCCAATGCGTACACTTGGCGGTATTTCCAAAGCAAGAAGGCGTCTTTCAAGAAAAAGACTGGTTGGAGTTTGTCGAGAACTTAACGGTTGGGACCCTTGCCGTCTTCAAAAACTTCCGCCATCACTACACGCTGGTTGTGAACCCGGAAGTTGCTCCTTCGCTTGCAAGCACGCTCTTTGAAGTGCAATCCGCGATTGAAGATGACTTCGCCGTGGAATTACAACTCTTTATCGGAAACCGCTGGGCAACCTCAAGCCCTGTGCCACTTCTCTATCAAGCCGAAAAAGCGCTCTTCGTGGAATACTTAATGCATTCACACAAGCGCTCTTGTCTAGAGTTTGCACCAGTTGTATTGTGGGCGATTGCCAACGCTCTACTCGACATCGCACCGATTGCCGACGAGTTAATTCTCTTATTAAGCGAAGACGACGTGAAAGAGTTGATTGAAGCTCTCTGGGACGCTCATGGAAATGTCTCAAAGGCGAGCCAAAAACTTTTCTTACACCGTAATACTTTGCAATACCGCATCGATCGTTTTGCGGAACAGACAGGGCTAAACGTCAAAGACATGAACGACCTGACGCTCTGCCATCTACTCTTACAAAAACAAAGTTATTAAAAAATAGCCACTTCTATTCAGTTAGAAGTGGCTATTTTCGTTATGATTTTTATGCTTTAACGGCTTCTTTTTTAGGAGCGACTTTTGTTTCTTTAATTGTCACTTTTCCTTTCTGAGAACCGATTGTCACTTTTTGACCGAAGCGAATTTCTCCGCTAAGGAGCGCTTCACTAAGTGGGTCTTCGATTTTCTTTTGAATCGCGCGACGAATTGGACGTGCCCCGTATTCTGGGTCGAATCCTTCTTCTGCGATCAGGTCGATAACCCCTGAAGTGAATTTCAATTCGATATTCAACTCCGCAAGACGAGTCTTAATGTCTTTTGTCATCAATTGAACGATTTGACGCAATTCCGGTTTGGTCAATTTATGGAAGACGATAATTTCATCGATACGGTTCAATAGCTCTGGACGGAACGCATTCTTCAACTCTTCGCGGATGCGTTTTTCCATTGCCGTATGGTCATGTTGGACGGTTTTCGCACCGAAACCAACTGCTTTTTCATCTCTTAGAGCCGTTGCCCCAAGGTTTGATGTCATAATAAGAATCGTATTTCTGAAGTCGACTTTACGTCCTTTCGAATCCGTCAGATGGCCATCGTCTAAGACTTGCAACAGAATGTTAAATACATCTGGATGAGCTTTTTCGATTTCATCTAACAGAATCACAGAGTAAGGTTTGTTACGAATCTTCTCTGTTAATTGTCCGCCTTCATCGAATCCAACGTATCCTGGAGGTGAACCGACTAAACGGCTAACCGCGTGTTTCTCCATGTACTCAGACATATCGATACGAACGAGAGCATCTTGGTCGCCAAACATCGCTTCTGCTAACGTTTTAGCTAACTCTGTCTTACCAACCCCAGTAGGTCCAAGGAATAAGAATGAACCGATTGGACGTTTTGGATCTTTCAATCCGCTACGAGCACGACGAATCGAACGAGCTACCGCTGATACCGCTTCTTCTTGTCCAATGACGCGTTGATGCAATTCTTTTTCAAGATGAACGAGGCGTTCGCTTTCTTTTTTCTCCATTTGTTTTAATGGAATTCCGGTCCATTGTGATACCACTTCTGCGATATCTTCATCCGTAATCGCCGCAACAAATTCTTGTTTGGCTTCGACTTCAACTTTTTGGCGTAGTTTTTCAAGTTTGTCGCGTTTGGCTTGTTCTTTTTTGCGTAAACGAGCTGCTTCTTCGAATTTTTGCTCACGAATCGCGTCGTCTTTCTTCTGAGCGAGTTCTGCCACTTCTGCTTCCAGTTTTTGAAGCGGTGAGTGTTTACCACTGCGGTCCAGACGAGCTTTTGCAGCTGTTTCGTCCATCAAATCGATGGCTTTATCTGGTAATTTACGAGACGTAATATAACGAACCGATAATTGAACGGCTGCTTCAATCGCTGCGTCAGTGATTTCCACACGGTGATGGTCTTCATAACGTTTGCGTAGGCCTTTTAAGATTTCGACTGTATCGTCTGCGCTAGGTTCATTCACATGAACAGAGGCAAAACGACGTTCTAAGGCTGCGTCTTTTTCGATATATTTTTGATATTCATCAAGCGTAGTCGCCCCGATAACTTGGATTTCACCACGAGCAAGCGCTGGTTTTAAGATATTTGAAGCATCAATAGAGCCTTCTGCCCCACCTGCACCGATAAGAGTATGCAACTCATCGATAAAGAGAATCACATCTTGTTCACGGTATACTTCGTCCAAGATTTTTTTCATGCGCTCTTCGAACTCACCACGGTATTTTGTTCCGGCTACTACTGCACCCATATCTAACATCATCAAACGTTTCTCGGCGATTTCTTCTGGAACTTCTCCGCTTACCATGCGCTGTGCTAAGCCTTCAACGATGGCTGTCTTCCCAACACCTGGTTCCCCAACGAGGACAGGGTTATTTTTCGTACGACGGCTAATGATTTGGATAATGCGGCGTACTTCATCTTCACGACCAACAACTGGGTCGATTTTGCCTTCACGAGCTAATTCGGTTAAGTCACGCGCTAAGCTGTTTAATGTAGGCGTTCCTTCTTGTGAAGACTCTTGCCGTGCTTTTCTCTTAGAACCTGCGTTTGAAGGTTGAATTCCAATTTTACCGTAGATTTCTTTCATCAACTCTTGAGGGTCAATTTGGTTATCACGGAGAATCTTCGTCGCTAATACTTCTTCGCGTAATAAGGCTAATAATAAGTGCTCTGTTCCGACTTGTGGCACTTCGAGGCGTTTAGCTTCATCAGTTGCTGATAGAATCACTTTCTTCGCTCTTGGTGAATAAGGCATTAAATACGGATCCATTTGCTTACGGTTTGAGCCGTATCCTGTGAGTGACTCGATTTCAGAACGAACGATTTCCGCAGTCAACCCTGCAGCACGAAGCACATTTCCCGCGATGCCTTCTTGTTCAAGGATTAATCCTAATAGTAAGTGCTCTGTTCCCACGGCTTGGTGTTTGAACAGGATGGCTTCTCTTGCAGCTAAGACCATCGCACTCTTTGCTTTTGGTGTAAAAATTTCACTCATGCGTTTATTCCTTTCTATTTAACGGTATTTCAAATTGTCGATTAATTTCTTCATCATATTACTACGAATCTCTGCAGCGTTCTTTACGTTAGAAGGGAATGTATCTTTCTCCATCATGAGTGACATCATTTGCGCCTCACGTTTAGTAATCAGCTCATTTTCATATAAGTTTTGTAATAAATGATTGCCTTCTCTCGCTGAAAGTTCTTCAGGAACAAGATCACCTAATGCATTTAAGATATCCATCTCGTCCACTAGATTCACTTTCATAATGCGGATATAACCACCGCCACCGCGTTTACTTTCAACGACATAGCCTTGTTGAATCGTAAAGCGCGTATTAATCACGTAATTAATTTGGGAAGGTACACAATTGAATTGGTCTGCAATCTCACTGCGTCTGATTTCAACTGTTTCATTCTTATGCAGTACATTCTTTAAGTAATTTTCAATCAAATCCGACATATTTTGATTTTGATTTTGCATTCATCTTCCTCCTTTTACCTTGACTATATTTGACTTTAATTATACAAAAGAATGCGCCTTTTGCCAATCATCTTGCATTTTTCGATAAAAAAGGGTTCTATAATTTTTAGGGTTGATGGAAATTTTCCACCAACCCTATTTTAGTGTATACAAAAAGGCCAACATCCGTTATATTAAAAGCGCTGAAACCTAACATAAAAGGATGATGACCATATGAACAATATACTAG
>JAGZLX010000055.1 GCA_018364485.1 Granulicatella adiacens | reverse complement strand
ACAAAGGTGACTTATACCTATACTGCGGATATGAATAAATACTTCGAGTTCTACTCTGAAGCCAATAAAGATAAAATCAAGGATAAGGCAGAAGCAGCTAAAGTACTTGCCGCCCTTGCTCAAAAGAATATTAAAAAGTCCCAAGACTTATCTGGAACTTATAATGATGAAACTTATATCTTCAAAGGAAAACAAGAAGGTGGCGTTCTAGATACAAACGCAAAAACGATTGTCTTCCCGGATGTTCCAAATCTATTTGGTATTCTTCCACTTTATATTTCTTCAACAGAAGTCCCAATTACGTATCACTATGAGATCAATGGCGATATTCTTACGATGTACGCTGAGAAGGTCTATAAAGAAAATGGAATCCATTTGGTTTATCCGATGAAATTTAAGAAAGTGCAAAAGTAATTTATTAAGTGCATTATTAAAATACTCTCGAACCTTTGGTTCGTAATAGTTATGATAACTGCTACATCGGTTTGAGCCTCAGGTCTCAAACCTAGCAAGCTTCAAAGAGCGGGTAAAAGTTAAAAACTTTAACCCGCTCTATTTCACATTGCTTGTTTGTCGCGGTTATCATAACTATTACCCAAAGGTTCTTCGTATTTTAATAGACTTAAAGAATTCTTTCTTACACAATTCTTCTTAAGAATCCCAAATAGTGCTCCATCTGTGCTAAAGACTTTTTCTCTTTTCATTATGCCCACCGTTCAAATGACACTCGCTCAAAGTTTCACTTTATAATCACTCCAGTTAATGTTAAAATGTAAGTAACAACTTTTAGGAGGTAACTCTATGTTTAGCAAGACAAAGAAGATGCTTTTCGGATTCTTGGCGTTCGCTACTCTGCTCTTAGTTGCAGGTTGTCAAAGCCAAACGCCTGAACCTAAAGCACAAAACACATCCCCACAGGAATCCTGGGAATGGACTGAACAACCTTTAACGATGCAGAAAATTCTCTTGGCCATGAATTTAAATAAATTTGTTTCCGCATATGCGGTAGAAGACTTCAATGACGTAAAAATGACACTCGATATTAATGACAACACGGTCGAATTGAAGTACCATCTTAGCGCGAAAAAAATTTATGAAGATCAATACAAGGGCCTCCAACTGAAATCTCCTGATATGGATACCTATGTAAAAAATAAATTTGATGAGTTTAAAGAGGCAGTCAAGAAATATCAGCACGCACAGGTTAAAATAGACGATGCGAACTTGGCCTATGACTACTCTTTAAAAGGTGAAATCGACAAGGAAAAACATACGATCACCTTCCCTGAAACACCGACTTTCTTAAAGGCACTTGTTATGGGGATTGGCAATGATCCATTGAAACCTATTACGTATAACTACACAGTGGATAGCAATCAAATGACGCTCTTTATTGAAGGCGATATTCAAGAAGGCTATCCTCGAGAAATGCGTATTCGTTTTAATCGATTAGGCGGACAATAAGAAAGGAGTGGCAAACATGAAAAAATTTACTTTATGGATGGTTTCCCTCTTCTCTCTACTGTTCATTGCAGGATGTGGAAACGAACAACAACAAGTACAACAAACACAAAGTCAAACTCCAACAACAGAAGCTCCAAAACCTGCTTCTGTTGATGTGGAAGGAACGTGGCAAGCTGTCGACTTTAGAGATACTCTTGAGAAGGTATTTCTACTCCAATACGACGATGCGGCCAGTCGCTTAAAGGCAACAGAGGCCCTTAAAGACGTGGTTCCAGTGCTCAAGATTCAAGGAAATAAGGTTACATTCGAATACACCGCAAACATGTCAAAATTCTTGGATGCGTATGGGGATGTGATTGGCAAAAAACAATTTAGCTACAAAGAAAATGCGATTAACTATATTGTTGGTTTGGCAAAGACGACGTATCGTAGCCTCAAATACCATACGGTTGACTGGGATGAACAAACATCGACGGTTAAATCTGTGTTAAAAGATGGCGTTCTAGATACAAAAAACAAAACGATTACCTTCCCGGAAGTTCCAAATATTTTTGCAGTCATCCCACTGTATATCACCGACCAAGAAAAACCAATAAAGTATCAATATGAGATTGTTGGTGATACGATGATTCTAAAAGTGGAGCGTACAATGAAGGAGCAAAACTTACATCTGGTGTACCAAATGAAATTCAAGAAAGTTCAAAACTGATTTCTATTAAAATACTTTTAGAACCTTTGGTTCGTAATAGTTATGATAACTGCTACACCGGGTTGAGCCTAAGGTCTCAACCCTAGCAAGCTTGCAATTTTCATATTGTTAACTTAAACAATGTAGACGCAGTAGACAAATGGATTGACCTTCACTATCAAGTAGTTTGGTCAATCCTATTTGTCCTTGCGGGGGTAAGACTACGAAGAAACAGAAAAGCACTGTTTCTTCTGTCTTACTCCCATTTCACATTGCTTGTTTGTCGCAGTTATCATTCCTATTACCCAAAGGTTCTTCGTATTTTAATAGACTTAAGAAACTCTTTCTCACACAATCCTTTTTAAGAATCTCGAATAGTGCTCCTGCCGTGCAAAAGACTTTTCCATTCCTCATTTTGAATAATCGGTTAAATTACGGGGCAACATTGTCAAATTCGTGAAAACCGTTGCAAGCAAAGATTGTAAACGCTATAATTAAATTATATTAGAATCACTCTATTAAGGAGGTCTAACAATGATTAGACATAGTAAAAAAATCATCCTTGCTCTACTGACTCTCTTTTCATTTTTGGTTATTGCTGGATGCTCTCAGGGGGCAAACAACTCTGAAGGTTCCCCTGCTGCCACAACAGAAGACCCGAAGAAAGCAAACGGTATTGAGGGTGAATGGAAACTAACGGACATTCGTAATTCAATCCAATCTATTTACTCTTTATTCGAAATAGATGAAGTACAATTCGGATACTTTTTAACAATTTTTGACGACTTAGACATGCGTTTGAAGGTTAACGGTGACAAGGTTGAGGTCAGCTACTCTACTGACTTAAATAATTTCTCAAACAATCTTTATAAAGGAACTAATAAAAAAGATTCTGCTGAAGTTTTCAAAACAAACCTATTTAAACGTACGAAAGAATTGGCAGATAAATACAAGACAAATAAAGCCACATTGGATGTGACAACGGGCGCCTTTAGTTTCTATGCTCCTGGAACCATAAATGATACAGATAAAACTATGTCCTTCCAAGAGCCGTTAAACTTTAACATGAGCTTTCCTATGACATTGACGGAGACATATGACCCAATTACATATAAATATGAATTGAAAGATAATCTTCTTCTCGTTTCCTTGGATGGTACTGATTCTGAAACTCAGCAACCCGTTCATGCAGAATTAAGATTCGAACGTGTCACTGGTTCAGAAAATAATACGTCAGCAACAACTACAAAACAAACAGCTTCTTTAGACGGAAAATGGGAACTTATAAATTCTGGTGATGCCTTCTTACGTGGGCTTTCCTATCGCCTTCATTCTCAATATGAAAGAAAACTGCTTCTACAAGTTTACTGGAATACATTAAAAAATTTAAAGCCAACAATAACAATTTCTGGAAATAAGGCTACTTATGAGGGTTCGGTTAATCTAACAGACGCCTATAATAGCATCTACGAATATCATAAAAAAAATGCTAAAATAAAACTAGAGCCAAAAGAAGAGTACATACGTACGTACTATTTTAATAGTATGATTAAAACAAATTTAAGTGCGAGTAAATATTCTAAAATTGATATTGATGAGGCAAACTACACTGTCCATACTGTAATCCCAGATGGAATAGTTAATACAGACAGAAATAAAATTACTTTCGATAATCCAATGGCTATTTCGGATCTTGTCATTTTTTCAAACTTTTCTATAGCAATGTTGGATACAGATTATAACTACACAATAGACGGCGATATTTTAACCCTTACCTATGAAAGGCATGAAACTGGCCAAAGATTTAATATTTACTATGAATTGAAGTTTAAGAAAGTTCAAAACTAATTCACTGCCCTTTGAGAATTTCTCAAGGGGTTTTTGTGTGTAAAAAATATAGAGCTTATGCTCTATTAAAATACTTTAGAACCTTCGGTTCGGTATAGTCATGATAACTGCTACACCGGGTTGAGCCTTAGGTCTCAACCCTAGCAAGCTTCAAAGAGCGGGTAAAAGTTGCAAACTTTAACCCGCTCTAATTCATCTTACTTGTTTGTCGCGGTTATCATGACTATACCCCGAAGCTCCTTCGTATTTTAATAGAAGCTAAAAGTTATTTTACACAGAAAAGTCCTTGAGAATCTCAAAACTTTAGTGAACCTGCGAAATAAAACTTTTCCTCTTCTCCTGTTGAATAATGGTGAAGTTACGGAGGAAGAGTGTAAAATTCGTGAAAACCATTGCAAACAAAAATTATAATCGTTATAATTTGAATATATTAGAATCACTCTATTAAGGAGGTCTAACGATGTTTAGACATTATAAGAAATTATTTTTAACACTAGTTGCTCTATTCTCAGTTTTCGTACTGGCTTCTTGTTCTCAAGACCAAAGCAGCTCTCAAAATGCCGCTCAAACAGAAGCACCAAAAGTGGAAACCATTGATGGTGAATGGGAATTAGTCGATACAGTCGATGCTTTATCGGATTCCATCGGAGCCTATACCCTCCATGCAATCCACTTTGCACACTTACTTGACTCTGTTAAAGACTTCAAAATGGATATGAAGATTGAAAACAATACGGCAACGATTAAATACGACTATAACATTGATAACTTTATTAAAGCTTTCTCCACGGTCACAACAGAAGCTAAAGGTAAGACTGAAGAAGAATTCAAAAAAGTCATGTATAACTCTCATGAAAATTTCGCAGCGGACTTTAAGAAATACAAAGTTAGCATGAATAAAGAAACTGGTGTGTATAGCTACGAAGCAACAGGTTCTATTGATCAAGATGCCAAAACAATGACCTTTGATGAAGGAATTACCGTAACGAACTCCTTCTTCTTCTCATTCGGTGAAAATCGCGTTTCGCCAAACACATATCACTACGAACTAAAAGATGACATGCTTTATGTGACGATTGACGGAAAAGCGAAGAAAGATAATCTTCCAGTTCACTATGAACTACACTTCAAACGTAAAGGTAGCACTACTCAAAAAGGCCCTGTTCCAATTGAAGGAAAATGGCAAGCCATCGACTTCAGACCAGCTCTTCAACGTAGCTTAGCCTATAAAGATTTCAAAAATGATGATTCGGCTATCAAGCTGATTTATCCTGAAGCATGGAAAGATTTAAAACCAACGTTAAACATTACAGGTACATCTGTTGAATTCGACTATACTGTATCTCTAACAGATGGTTTTGGAATGTTCTATGACTACTTAAAACAAAAAGACGGATCTAAAGTAACGCAAACAAAAGATGAATATATTAAAAATCAATTTACTAAATTATCAACCACTCTACAATCTGGTGCTAAAGACTTCCCAAATACAACTTATGAATTTGATAAAGAAAATAACACGATTCATTCTGTATTGAAGAATGGTAAATTAGATACAGCAAACCAAACAATTGTCTTCCCAGAAGCAATCAATATTGTGCAGCTTGCAATCATGTCTATTGGACCTGTCGAAAAAGAAACGACGTATAAATACTCGATTGATGGAGATATTTTAACGTTGACGATTGAGCAACGCGATGGCAAGAATAATTTAAATACGGTTATGTCTGCCAAATTCAAAAAAGTAGCGGAATAATCTCTTCGCTAGGAACATTTTCCCAGACAGCTCTAAAAAAGAATGTAGTATTACTACATTCTTTTTTTATGTCTTAATAGTTCTCTTCTTAAATAGAGGCAGAACCGTAAAGTGTGTTTATTCGAATCTCCATCCAATCTAGTCTAATAAACGAAGATCTGATTGGTTCTCTCTTCTCCTGTTGAATAATGGTGAAATGACGGAAGAAGATGGTAATTATCGTGAAAACCGTTGCAAACAAAAATTATAATCGTTATAATTTGAATATATTAGAATCACTCTATTAAGGAGGTCTAACAATGTTTAGACATTATAAGAAATTATTTTTAGCATTCATTGCTCTATGCTCAGTCTTCGTACTGGCTTCTTGTTCACAAGACCAAAGCAACTCTCAAAATGCTGCTCAAACAGAAGCGCCAAAAGTAGAAACCATTGATGGCGAATGGGAATTAGTCAATGCTGTCGATGCGTTATCGGACTCCATCGGAGCTTATCCCCTTAACGCACTCAACTTTGCACGCTTGCTTGACTCTGTCAAAGACTTCAAAATGGACTTGAAGATTGAAAACAATACGGCAACTATTAAATACGATTATAATATTGAGAACTTTAGTAATGCTTTCTATAAGTTTTCACAATCCGCTAAAGGAAAGACTGAAGAAGAGTTCAAAAAAGCCTTATATGACTCTCACGAAGAATTTTCAGGTGACTTTAAGAAATACAAAGTAAGCATGAATAAAGATACAGGCGTATTTAGCTATGAAGCAACGGGTTCTATTGATCAAGATGCGAAAACCATGACTTTTGAAGAAGGAATTGCAGTAACAAACTCATTCTTCTTCCCACTAAGTGAAAACAACTTGTCGCCAAACACCTATTATTACGAACTAAAAGATGACATGCTTTATATTACGATTGACGGGAAATCGAAAAGAGATAACCTTCCCGTTCACTATGAACTACACTTCAAACGTAAAGGAAGCACTACTCAAAAAGACCCTGTTCCAATTGAAGGAAAGTGGCAAGCTATCGACTTCAGACCAGCTATTGAACGTAGCTTAGCCTATAAAGATTTCAAAAATAATGATACGGCTTTCAAACATATCTATCCTGAGGCATGGAAAGATTTGAAACCAACGTTGAATATTACTGACACAACTGTTGAATTTGACTATACTGTATCTCTAGCAGATGGTTTTGGAATGTTCTACGATTACTTAAAACAACTAGATGCATCTAAATTGACGGAAACAAAAGATGAATATATTAAAAGTCAATTTACTAAATTATCATCAAATCTACAAGCTGGCGCTAAAGACTTCCCAAATACAACTTATGAATTTGATAATGATAATTACAAAATTCATTCTGTATTGAAAAATGGTAAATTAGATACAACAAACCAAACGATTGTCTTCCCAGAAGCGATCAATATTGTGGATCTTGTAATCATGTCCATTGGTCCTGCAAATAAAGAAACTACGTATAAATACTCTATTGATGGAGATATTTTAACGTTGACGATTGAGCAAAGCGATGCAAAGAATAATGTAAATACGATTATTTCAGCAAAATTCAAAAAAGTGTCTGATGCAACGAGCAATTAGTCATTCCACTGCCCTTTGAGAATTTCTCAAGGGGCTTTTTTGTACAATAAATTTACTTATTTAGTGCTCTATTAAAATACTCTAGAACCTTCGGTTCGTAATTGTAATGATAACTGCTACATCGGGGTGAGTCTTAGGTCTCACCCCTAGCAAGCTTCAAAGAGCGGGTAAAAGTTGGAAACTTTAACCCGCTCTAATTCACATTGCTTGTTTGTCGCGGTTATCATTACTATTACCCGAAGGTCCTTCGTATTTTAATAGATATAAGTAAGTCTTTTTACACATAAAAGCCCTTAAGAAACTCAACTATTGGTACTCCTCTTAATATAATTTTGCGCTTCTCAGTTTGAATAATCGGTGAAGTTACGGGATAAGGTAGTAATTTTCGTGAAGACCATTGCAAGATAAAAATATTAGGAGTATAATATAGGCATAATACAACAATCTGTTTTAAGGAGGTCTAACAATGATTAGACAAACTAAGAAACTGTTTCTTGGTCTCTTCTCTCTTGCCACAGTTTTTGTGATTGCTGGATGTGGACAGAACCAAGCTTCAGATCAAAATGCCAATAACGCGCAACAATCACAACAAGCACAGAAAGATCCAAATAATTTAGCGGGCGAATGGGAATCAGTCTACGAGCTTGATTCGCTTCAAAAAGCTTTCTTCCCACGTGGAATGAATAGCTATACTTATGCAAAATTCCTTGAAGCCTTTAAAGATTTCAAGATGAAATTGTCAGTTGATGGCACAAACGCAACGCTAAGCTATCAATATGACTCGAAGAAGTTCGCAAAAGCATTCTACGAGATTTCAAAGGACAAAAAAACAATGACAGAAGATGCATTTGTCAGCCGTTATATTAACGGTCAAACAGAGTTCGTGCAAAACTTCAAGAAATATAAAGCATCAATGGATACATCGACTGGAACATATAGCTACGAAGCAACAGGAACTGTTGATGAAAGTGCGAAGACTGTCACATTTGACGAAGGGCTTATCATTCTTGACTCCTTCCCATTAACAACAGCGGACAAAGATCATAGATTCGATCCAGCAACATACAACTATGAAGTAAAAGACGGCATCTTGACAATCTACGCTGATATGAAGACGAAGGACAATCTTCCGGTTCATTTTACATTGACCTTCAAACGCGTACCAAGTGCAGAAAAGAAATAGAAAGGAGACGCGACCATGTTTAAACAATACTTAAAACCATTATTCATTGCTGGCTGCTCTCTTTTAATGCTGGCTGGCTGCGGAAATCAAACTGCTACAACTACAACGACTACAACAGCTCCTTCCAATCCACTCGAAGGAAAATGGGAACAAATCGATTTCAGAAGTTCACTCGAACGCTCTTTAGGTTATGATGATTTTTCTGATGCAACGGCACGTCGACTCATTTATTCTGATGCCTTCAAGGATGTGACACCGACACTAACGATTACAGGTGACTCTGCGGTATATGATGTTACTGCAACGACCGATGTCGCTATCGGTAACTTCTATGACTACGTTAAGGCCAAAAAGAATTCTAGCGTCGAAGGAACCAAAGAAGCATATATTAAAGACCAATATGACAAGTTGAAAAAACAACTTGAAACTTATAACAAACTCAAAGGCCCTATCAGCTTTGAGTTCAATGATGAAAAGCATGAAATCCACCAAACCTTAAAGGATATTACATTTAACGAGAGCGCTGGTACAGTGGACTTCAAGTACGCACCAATGTTCATCGATTTGGCGACATTCTCAGTGAAGAAATTCGTAACTCCAGTAACCTATAAGTATACCCTTGAAGATGGAATTTTAACACTGACACTCGAACAAGAACAAAAATTTGATAATGGCGAAACGATTACTGCCTACTTCACATTGCGTTTCAAAAAAGTAGCGGAATAATCTATTCGAAAAAAAGAAATTCACAGACAACTCTAATAAAGCAAAAAAGAATGTAGTTTCACTACATTCTTTTTTATGTTCTATCATCACTTTAAAATATTCCGTAGAACAATTTGCGCTTTTCGTCACAAAAAGCTATGATGTAAGTATAATACGAACAAGTTTTAGGAGGTCCTTTTATGAAACAATGGACTAAAAAATATTGGCTAGGTACGTTAGCGGTTTTATGTGCCCTCCTATTTGCAGGATGCAGTACCGCAACAACAACTAGCCAAACCACTACACCAGAAACAACTGTTGCTCAAAGTGACACTCTTGATGGCACTTGGGAATTAACTGATGTGAAGACCACTCTAAGAAAATCATTTGTCCTCAGAGGTGCTGACCCAACGCAGTACGCCTATGCGATTGATGATTTAGCTGACTGGAAACCGCAACTCGTCATTTCGGGAAATGAAGCTGAATTTAAATACAGCTATAACTTCACAAAATATTTCGAGAATCTATATGAACATATTTATAAAAATGCTTTCCCAGATAAATCCGAATTCAAGTCTGTTTTATATGAGGGTTATGAAAAAATACTTCCAGCTTTAAAAGTCACTCAAATCAAGATGGATAAAGAAACAAACCAATTCGATTTTTCTCTTCCTGAAGGTGCTGTGGATACAAGCAACAAAACGATTACTTTTAAAGAAACACCAATTCTCCTCATGACATTTTCATTAGGAATCACCATGCAACCTGCTCGTCCAATTACCTATCAATACGAATTAGATGGGGATACCCTTGTAGTCAGCGGTCGAGGCAATAACGAGCGAGGCGTTTTAGCAACCATGAAAATGACATTCAAGAAAGTAACAGAATAGAAAGGAGCCTTCACATGTATCAATCAATAACAAAAAAATTAACGCTGTGGATCGCTTTCCTTTCACTACTCCTTCTTACAGGCTGTACCGGAAAACAAGAAGAAACTACTGTAGCGCAGTCAGAAGCAACAACCGAAACTGCCAAACAGGAAGTCTCTTTAGATGGAAAATGGAAGATTTATAATCTGCGTGAAAGTCTAGAAAGCATTCTAATATACACTAATCCGGTTGATCAATTTGACGGATTGCTAATTATGCTAATCGGTGCTGAAAAAACAACGATTGCTTCTGAAATTACGATTAATGGCAATACCGCTGAATATCACGGCGCCTATGATATGAATATTAGCTTTGAAGCATACTATGATACTGAGTTTAAAAATCAAAATATTTCAAAAGAAGAAGGACTTAAACGATATCAGAGCTATGTTGAACTACTTTTCAAAAAATTCCCTGATGCAGTCGGTGGTCTTTCAGAGGATAAGCAGACCCTTGATGGAACGATTAAAAACGGGAAAGTGGACACTCAAGCAAAAACCATTACTTTCACTGCCCCAATTTTCTTTGCAGGTGACATACGAGCAACAACTTCTGTTCTCAGCGACAAACCTGTCACATATTCATATTCAATCGAAAATGATATTCTAACGTTAACACTCAGTGGAAATGACGAAATTTATAATCTTCCAGAAACAATTGTCCTTCAGTTCCAAAAAGTTCAAGAATAAGAAAAAGGGGTTCTATAATTTTTAGGGTTGATGGAAATTTTCCACCAACCCTATTTTAGTGTATACAAAAAGGCCAACATCCATTATATTAAAATCGCCAAACCTAA
>JAGZLX010000054.1 GCA_018364485.1 Granulicatella adiacens | reverse complement strand
GGTTGCATGGCTTGCTGTCTTTGGTAATTCAAAATCAATAGTTCAAGATAATGATAAGAACAGAGTTAATTCATTAAAGGTAGCACCATATAATGATTCAAATATTGATATTCAACAGGGGTTGGATACAATCAAAAAGGGTGGTACTGTATCATATTACGCAGCATATGAATTATCAGATTTAAAAACACCAGTTAGATTAACTGCATATAAAGGATTCGATAATATCGAATTAGGTAGTCTAGATTTTAATGTAGCTGATTAGAACATGTTATAAATGTATAAGTATACAAATAAGTAGAGTCGTAAATGGCTCTACTTTTTATTTTTAGGATTTGTACTTAACAATTGAGGAACACGTTAACGTAGATTTGTAATCTAACCCTAAAACGCGTATAATATTGAAGATAAGGAATTTTTCAGGAGGCCATCATGAAAGAGATAAAAGCACTCTCAGCAATTTTAAAAGAGAAGTTCGATATTTCGTTTAATAACGAGGCATTGCTCGTCGAAGCGATGACTCACTCTTCGTATGCCAATGAGCATAAAGAAATGAAGGGAATCTATAACGAGCGCATCGAGTTTCTTGGAGATGCCGTTTTAGAACTGAATATTTCGGATTGGCTTTTTAGACAATTTCCTCATTTTAAAGAAGGACAATTAACGAAACTAAGAGCACAAATTGTTTGCGAAGATAGCTTATCGATGCTTGCAAAGGAATGTTCTTTGAACGAGTATTTATTACTTGGAAAAGGAGAAACACTGAGCGGTGGGCGTGAAAAGCCAGCTGTTTTATGTGATGTGTTCGAGGCATTTATTGGCGCTCTCTACCTTGATAAAGGGATGGAAGAAGTGCAACGCTTCTTAGACCAAGTGATTGTTCCTAAGATTAAAAATGGACGTTATGAACTGATTACTGATTTCAAAACTGAGTTACAAGAGTATTTGCAACAAAATGGGACAGTTCATATTCGTTATGAATTGATTAAAGAAGAAGGACCTTCGCACGATAAAGTATTTACCGTTCAAGTAACCGTGGATGGGAAGAAATACAAAACTGCGAGTGGTAAGACGAAAAAGGCAGCAGAGCAAATGGCTGCAAAATTGACTATGGAAGAACTGACACAGAGTTCGCTTTCATAGAAAGAAAGGATTAAAGCATGCAATTAGAGAAAATTGAAATGTCGGGATTTAAATCATTTGCCGATAAGACAACAATTGAATTCGATAAAGGCGTGACTGCGGTTGTGGGACCTAATGGTAGTGGGAAGTCCAATCTTTCTGAAGCGATTAAGTGGGTTCTTGGGGAACAATCGGCTAAGAGTTTACGTGGGAAACGGATGGATGATGTTATTTTCGCAGGTTCTCAAACAAGAAAGCCAGTGAATATCGCCGAAGTGAATCTGTATATCAATAACGAAGACAAAGTGTTGGCAACGGATCAAACACAAGTCGTGTTAACGCGTCGTTTGAATCGTAATGGGGCAAGTGATTTCTTAATTAACAAGAAACCAGTTCGCTTGAAAGACATTACTGATTTAATGATGGACTCAGGGCTAGGGAAAGACTCGTTTGCTTTGATTTCGCAAGGGAAAGTAGAGCAAATCTTTAACGAAAAACCTGAAGAACGTCGAATGATTATTGAAGAAGCGGCTGGAGTATTAAAATACAAAGACCGTAAAAATCAAGCGCAACGTAAATTGAATCAAACACAAGATCATTTAAATCGTGTGGAAGATATTCTTCATGAAATTGAAGGCCAATTAGCACCACTGGAAGAGCAACGTGAAAAGGCGATTGCGTACGTTTCGAAGAAAGAACAGTTAGAAGATGTCGAAACAGCCCTCTTAGCAGTTGAAATCGAAACGCTGAATGCTCAGTGGAAAGTAGCTCTTCAAGAAGTAGAGCAACTACAAGAGCAATTAGCGCAAACAGAAGCACTATTAGAAAGCCTTCAAGTAGACATTGAAGAGAACCAAGTAAAACTTGAAGCTCGTAATGAAGAACTCGATGCTAAACAAGAAGAATACGTAGAATTAATCCAAAAAGTAGAACAACTCGATGGTCAACGTAAAGTCTTCGAGCAACGTCGTCAATTTGCGGAACGTAGTGATGAGGAAAATCAAGAAGCATTAGCTGCTGCGCTTCGTGAGTTAGAAGAAGTGGAAGAAAAATTAGCTCTTCTTGAAAAGAATCAAGTCGAGCGTAAGGTTGAATTAAAGAACGTAGAAGAGGCTTGGAGCCAATTAGTCGAAGAATTAGACCAATTAAGTCAAAGTAACGAGGAAAGCATTAAAGAGCTTCAAAATCGTTATATTGAGCAATTACAAGAAATCTCACGTTTAATGAACCAAGAGAAGAACCTTGAGAAGTCAATGGAAGTAAACCAAAACGCTCAAGAAAAAATGACGGAGCGTTTTGATTCCTTTGATGAAGAGCATCGTGCTTTAGAAGAAAAAGCAAACCACTTTGTTGAGAAAATTGAAGAACTCACTAAAGAAGAAGCCGCTTCTGAAAAACGACTTTCCAAGCTTAGAGAAAAATTAGCAAAAGTGAATGAGGAGCATGCAACTCTTTCAAGTGAAGGCGTGGAAAAAGAACGCTATCTTCAACAATTACAAGCGACGGTTCGAAGCTTAAAACAAGTTTCTGAAGACTATGCTGGTTATTATCAAGGGGTTCGTGAAGTTCTGAAACACAAATCTGAGTTACAAGGTGTGGTGAATTCTGTAGCGGAATTGATCCGTGTAGACGAGAAATTAACGACAGCCATCGATATCGCGCTAGGGGCAACGAGCCAACATATTGTTGTAACCGATGAGAAAGCTGCGGCTAAAGCAATCACGTATTTGAAGACGAATCGTCTGGGGCGTGCAACGTTCTTACCTTTATCAATTATTAAAGAGAAACAAGTGCCAGATGCAGTATTAAACCAAGCGAAAAAAGTGGACGGCTTTATTGGTATCGCAAGTGAACTTGTTTCAACAGATAATAAATATGCTTCGATTATTAAAAACTTACTTGGAACTACACTTGTGACAACAAACTTACAAGTAGCACAACTTTTAGCAAAACAACTCGGTTATCGCTATCGTATTGTGTCACTTGAAGGGGATGTCGTAAACGCGGGCGGTTCGATGACAGGGGGAGCTTCTAAGAACTCTGGTCAACAGTCACTCGTTCGTCGTAACAGTCAACTAGAAACAGTGACGAAGCAATTTGAAGAAGCAAAGACTGAATACGAAAAATTATCAGCACAGTTCCAAAAAGTGACAGCTGAAAAGAACAAGATAGAAGAAGAGTATCGCAAATTAAATGCAAGTCATACTCAATTGGAACAAACCCTCAATCAATTAGAATTCCAATCAAGATTTGCTCTTGAAGAAGTTCAAAAGCACGAACGTATTCAACAAGCAAACCAATTTGAAATGGATGAACTCATCGAATCATATGAGCAATTGGAAGAGCAATATGTTGAAAACCATGAGAAATTGGTGGCCCTTCAAAAAGCAAATGCATCCTTGAAAAAAGAATTGGATTACCTTCAATTATCGAATGAAGATAAGACTCAACAAATTCAAGAAAAACAAAAAGAATTGCAAGAACTTGGGACGAATCGTGCTCGTGTTCAAGAACAATTTAACCAAGAAAAACGTGAAATTCATCAAACGAAACTTCAAAAAACCCGCTTAGAAGATCAAATTGAATTATTACATTCTAAGAAATCGGAACAGTCTCGTAACCAAGAGGAGGACGAAGCGATTTATGCGAAGATTCAAGAAGAGTTTGATACATTAAAAGGTCAAGTGGATGAATTAGATGCATTGATTAAGGAGTTACGTGAAGAGCGTTCGGCACTAGAAATTCATGTAAAACAATCAGAAGCTGCTAGAACTCAAGCGCAACATCAATTACAAGACCAGTTGAAAAATCAAACACGACTAGAAACAAAAGCGAATCGTTTCGAAATATCGATTGACCAAAAATTAACGTACTTGAGTGAAGAATACGAATTAACGTTTGAAGCAGCAATTGCTAAAACAACACTCGATATGTCGATTGAAGAAGCATCGAAACTCGTTCGTAGCTTAAAACAACAAATCGAACAAATGGGTGCGGTAAACTTGTTAGCGATTGAAGAGTTTGAAGCGGTACAAGAACGTTTCACATTCCTAACAGCGCAACAACAAGATTTACTAGAAGCAAAACAAACGCTGGAAGAAACGATTACGGAAATGGACGAGGAAGTAACTACACGCTTCAAGACAACGTTTGATGACGTAAGTACTCAATTTGAGCGTACATTCCCACGCTTATTTGGTGGTGGACGTGCAACGCTTGAGTTAACTGATCCGGATAACTTACTTGAAACAGGGATTGAGATTATTGCTCAACCACCTGGTAAGAAGCTTCAATCACTCAGTCTACTTTCTGGTGGGGAACGTGCCTTTACCGCGATTGCATTACTCTTTGCAATCTTAGAAGTGAAGCCCGTTCCGTTCTGCTTACTCGATGAGGTTGAAGCCGCATTGGATGAGGCGAACGTAGCGCGTTACGGTCGTTACCTAAAAGAATTTACAAACCGTACGCAATTTATCGTAATTACGCACCGTCGTGGTACGATGGAAGAAGCCGATGTATTGTATGGAGTAACGATGCAAGAATCTGGGGTCTCAAAACTTGCTTCTGTTAAGTTTGAAGACTTTGACGAATTAGAAGAAGTTAAATAAGAATAAGAGGTGGACAATAGAGTCTACCTCTTATTTTTTTAATACGAATGGCTTGTTTTGTGGTATACTATAAGAGATACGTTCCATGAGCGTATAATGAGAGCAGGAATGCTTAAAGGAGTTTTTTTAATTGATTAAACTAATTGCACTAGATTTAGATGGAACATTATTAACTGGTGAAAAGAAAATAACAGAAGAAAATAAAAAAGCTATCAAATTAGCTAAAGAAAATGGGATTAAGGTGGTTCTTTGTACAGGACGACCAATTGTCAGTATTGTTCACTTGCTTGAAGAATTAGACTTAATGGGAGATGATGATTACGCCATTAACTTTAATGGTGGTTTGATTCAAAAAACAAAACATGGAGAAATCGTCTATCAAACAGGACATACTCTTGAAGATATGAAGTATTGCCATGAGGAAGTGACAAAAGTTGGTCTTCCATTAGTGATGATTGATACGGTCAGAGCTTACGAGCCAACGCCTCCAGAAGGACGTCCGTCAATTTATAACACATTACCACATCCAATTACTTTTGAACAAAAGAATCCGGAAGATTTTGAAGAAGGACATATCTTTAATAAAGCCGTTCTTTGTATCGCTCAAGATATCTTGGATGAAGGAATTGCAAAATTACCAAAAGAATTCTTCGAACGCTTCAACTGTATGAAATCAAGAACCTTCTTATTAGAAGTCGTTCCTAAACATGTTTCAAAAGGAAACGGTCTTCGTATGCTTGGAGAAATTCTTGGTATTTCATTGGATGAAATGGCAGCATGTGGTGACGAAGAAAATGATTTACCAATGCTGACAACAGTAGGATATCCAGTTGCGATGGGCAATGGTTCTAAAGAAGTCAAAGATGTGGCAAAATATGTTACAGCGACAAATGAAGAGTCAGGTGTTGCCAAGGCTATTTACCATATTTTAGAAATGAATAAACAAGCGTAAAGTGAGGGGAAAACATGGGATTATTTGATCGAATTAAACGTGCCTTTACCGGTGAAGATGAAGTCATTAAACATGAGGAGACGAAAGAGTCGATTGTCATTGAGAAATATGACAAAGGGATGGAGAAAACGCGTCGTAGTTTCTCAGATCGTTTAAACGAATTTCTAGCAGACTTCAGAGAAATCGATGAAGACTTCTTTGAAGATTTAGAAGAAACATTTATTTCATCAGACGTTGGTTTTGAAATGACATTAGCCATTACAGATGCCTTACGTGATGAAGTTCGTCTGCAAAATGCAACGACTTCAGGCCAAGTAAAAGAGGTCATCATTGAGAAGATGGTCGATATTTACGAAAAAGGGGAAGACAATCTGTCTGCATTGAAGAAAGCTGAAGGACGCCCAACTGTATTAATGTTTGTCGGCGTGAATGGGGTTGGTAAAACAACTACAATCGGTAAAATCGCTTGGAGATTAAAACAAGAAGGTAATAAAGTATTGCTAGCTGCAGGAGATACATTCCGTGCTGGCGCCATCCAACAATTAGAAGTATGGGGCGAACGTGTAGGAGTTCCTGTCGTTTCAGGACGTGAAGGTGGAGATCCATCATCTGTTGTGTTTGATGCGATTAAGAAGGCTAAAGAAGAAAACTTCGATTACTTATTAATCGATACAGCTGGTCGTCTTCAAAACAAAGTGAACTTGATGAAAGAGTTAGAGAAGATGAATCGTATTATCTCTCGTGAAATTGAAACAGGTGCAGATGAAACATTATTAGTATTAGATGCAACAACTGGTCAAAATGCTCTTGTTCAGGCGAAACAATTCGGTGAGACGATTAACATTACTGGTTTGATTTTAACGAAATTAGACGGAACTGCAAAAGGTGGGGTAATCCTCTCAATTCGTCATGAATTAAACATTCCAGTGAAGTTTATCGGATTAGGGGAGCAAATGGACGATTTACAACCGTTTGAACCAGAACAATTTATTTACGGTTTAGTAAAAGATATGCTATAATACATCTATAATAAAATTTGAAATGAGGCGAAATAATGGAAAATAATCATTATGGTGTTGAATCCAGTATTGCTGGACGCAATCAATTTTTCATGAAAGTATATGCTTGGATGTTTGGAGGACTAGCAATTTCTGCTTTAGTTGCTTACCTATTCAGTACAGTTCCAGCGCTTTATAGTGCATTCTTCGATTTCATGGTAATGACTCGTGGATACGGAATGTGGGTTATCTTTATTGCGCAATTAATACTTGTATTTGTAATGCGTCCAAATTATGAAGAACTTGGTAGACCAATTCGTTATATTGTTTCATATTGTTTATATGCAGCATTAACAGGATTTACATTCTTCATAGTAACACAAGTTTATGAGTTAGGAAGTATCGTACAAGCGTTTATTTCTACTTGTGCATTATTCGTAGGTTTATCAATCGTTGGATTTACAACGAAGAAAGACTTAACAAGTTTTGGTCGTCAAGCAATGGGAGCTTTATTAGGGTTAATCATTGCTAGCTTGATTAACTTGTTCTTCTTCCATAGTTCAGTAGTTGAATTAATCATGTCTGGTATCTCATTAGTAGTATTCACCGTGTTAACAATGTACGATACTCAAAAACTAAAAAATATGTACAACTACTACGAAGGACAATCAGCTCTTGAAGGGATTGCGATTCTAGGTGCGTTAGAATTATACCTAGACTTCATCAATATCTTCTTAGATATCTTACGTCTATTCGGAAGCAGAAAAGACTAATCAATACTTTTATAGCCTAGGTTCGCCTAGGCTTTTTTTGTTTGCCTTCATTCTAGAAGTTTTTGAAAGATTCTGAAAAGAATTTAATGCATTTTCACTTGAATTCATGTATACTACATTAGTACGCATTAACGAATTAGGAGGATGTTAAATGTTTGAATTAAATGCATTCGATTATGAGGATATTCAATTAATCCCAAATAAATGTATTGTAAATAGTCGTTCGGAGTGTGATACTACGGTTAAATTAGGGAAACACACCTTTAAATTACCGGTGGTTCCTGCTAACATGCAAACCGTTATTGATGAATCTGTTGCTGAATTTTTAGCAGAAAACGGATATTTTTATATTATGCACCGCTTTGATGAAGCTAGTCGTTTACCATTTGTAAAACGAATGAAAGAACGTGGATTAATCTCATCAATTAGTGTGGGTGTAAAACCTCAAGAATATGATTTTATTGTAGAATTAAAAGAAAATGGACTTGTTCCTGACTACATTACGATTGATATTGCGCATGGTCATTCTAATTCAGTCATTGACATGATTAAGCATATTAAAAAACATTTACCAGAGGCCTTTGTGATTGCTGGTAACGTAGGTACGCCAGAAGCCGTTCGTGAATTAGAGAACGCTGGGGCTGACGCTACTAAAGTAGGGATTGGACCTGGTAAAGTATGTATTACTAAAATTAAGACAGGTTTTGGTACTGGAGGATGGCAACTTGCTGCACTGCGTTGGTGCTCAAAAGCTGCACGTAAACCATTGATTGCAGATGGAGGAATCCGTACTCACGGAGACATCGCTAAATCAATTCGTTTTGGTGCAACTATGGTCATGATTGGATCATTATTTGCTGGTCACGAAGAATCTCCAGGTAAAACTGTTGAAGTAAATGGAATGCTATATAAAGAGTATTTCGGTAGTGCGTCAGAATTCCAAAAAGGTGAACGTAAGAACGTTGAAGGTAAGAAAATTGTCGTTCCTTATAAAGGATCGCTAAAAGATACACTTATTGAAATGCAACAAGACCTACAATCATCAATCTCATATGCAGGTGGTAAAGATATTGAAGCTATCCGCAAAGTAGATTATGTCATCGTTAAAAACTCAATTTTTAACGGAGATTCAATTTAGAATAATTAACGAGCAGAAGGAGAAATCTTTCTGCTTTTTTGTTTTTCGTATTTATTCTTCGGAATTTGTTTGATATACTATGGTAAAGAACTCAGTCAAAGTGAGGCACAACCTATGTGGTTATTTAATCGAAAAAATAAACAAAAAGACGATTTCGAAATGGAAGAGACGTTTTATAGTGAGTCTGTAGAAGTAGATAGTGATTCTGATGAAGAGGCCTATCATCAAATTGCCGATATTATTACTGGGCATAGTGAGCGCATCAGAGATCTTTTAGAGAATTATTTTGACAATCCTGATTTGTTGATTGAAGAATTACGCGAAGATGATCAGAGTTGGAATGACGAATATGCTGAACTTTTAGAACAAGCACAAGATGATTACTGGTTGTTAATGCTATTAACACTCGAGAAAGAAGCTTATGTGACTCAGATTTATTGGCGAGATAATGCGAGTACATTAGCTAGCAAGCTCCCAAGATTAAAGTTGTTAAAAGGAATCGCACAGCAAGAATTGCAGACTTGCTCTGTAGAGTGTTCTGTATCAGAGTATTTAGAGTGTGTTTCTGCAAAATTACAACAAGCAGGAATCGCATTAGGTACGATTGAGTTGGATGATGAGAATGTTTTAATTTTCTCGATATTAGAAAGAAGAGTAGAACGTCTCAACAATTTAATGAATAATGTTGAAAAAAGTTGGAAGCAAATTTCGTAAAGATTACAAAAATGTTACGAATTTGCTTCTTTCTATTTGAAATCTTAAGAATTTCTTTGTAAAATAAATTGAATTACAAGGAGGATAGGAATGGAAAAACGTAAATTTAAGTTTCTTTTGGGATTAATGACATGTGCATTCGCACTTTCTGCTTTAGCGCCAATTGCTGCTGAAGAAACCACACAAGAACCGGGAGAAGGAACTACTGTTGTTGAACAAACAGAGGCTCCAGAAACAACAGAAGCCACTGAGACAACAGAGCAAACAACGACAACAACAACGTCGAAAGAACTTCCGATTGAAGAAGATATTTTCGAGATTACAGCTCGTTATGGGTATGATGTCAGTGAATACTACAAACCTGAAGGGGCTATTTTAGTCGATGCTGAGACTGGTCAAATTCTTTATGGTGATAATATTGATAAACCATGGGATCCAGCGAGTACAACTAAATTAATGACAGCGTATCTTGTGTATGATGCGATTAAAGCAGGCAAGCTCACATTAGATACTAAAATTACAGCAACAGAAGAAGATAGAGCTATTTCTACTATCGATGATATTAGTAATAACCAAATCAGAGCAGGGATTGAATATCCAGTGCGCGATTTACTTTATCTGATGATGTATCCTTCCTCAAACGTTGCGACAGTGATGTTATCACACGCGATTAGTAAATCAAACGAAGAATACATTAAGATGATGAATGATAAAGCGAAAGAATTAGGAATGACAAATTCTAAATTCTATAATCCAAGTGGAGCTGTAGTTTCAGCGTTTCGTGGATTATATGTTGTTGAAGGCGTGCCTGATGATTACAACCAAACAACAGCTCGCGATTTAGCAATATTGGCATATTACTTCTTAAAGAACTATCCTGAATTTCTTGAAATTACTCGAGAGCCTGCTGTCACAACGATGGAAGGAACTCCTGTAGAAGAAACATTCTATACATTAAACCAACTTGCAAATGGAATGCCTCAAGGATATTTTGATGTAGATGGATTTAAGACAGGTTCTTCTCCAAATGCAGCATTAAACCATGTTATTACAGCAAAAGGAAAAGGACGCCGTCTAATCGAAGTATTAATGGGTGTAGGTAGTTGGAGCGACTACAATACGAGTGTGTTTTACCGTGCACAATTCGGGAATGCACTTTTAGAAAAAGGATTTACAGAATATCATGAAGTTACAGTGTTAAAAGCTGGAGTTCATGAAATTGATGGTCAAAAGATTAAAGTAGAGAAAGATATTAAAGTTTTAACACGAGGCGATGAAAAACCAACGTATAAACTTGTTGGAGATGAAATCGTTGTGGAGCATACTTTCCCAACTTTAACAAAAGAGATTAAGTCAAATGTGTTTAAAGTGACAAAAGTTGTTGACGAAACAACGACAGAGGAGTCAACTACATCAGAAGGTTCAACGAATGGTGGAATCTTAACATTCGATGAAGATAGTGGCCTTGGAACATTTGCGAACTGGTTAAGAAGCCTAAGCAAAAATCCTCTATTACTAGCGGGTATTATTTTAACACTCAGCGTATTTATTAGTGGAATTGTTCTTGCAACTGTTCAAGTCTTTAAAAAGAAAGATTAACATAAAAAATAACCCTTGAGAAAATGGCACTGACCCCCGTAAATGAGAATTAAATAAAAACACCTCCAAGTTGGATTTGGTACAATATTATCAAATACGCATGGAGGTGTCTTTTTATGGTTAA
>JAGZLX010000053.1 GCA_018364485.1 Granulicatella adiacens | reverse complement strand
GAATCCAACAAAAATTGGACTACCTGTCTCCGGTTGAATACCGGAGACGGTAGCCCTAGGGTGTTTTTATTAAATTCTCACTTTTTGGGGTCAGTCCCGAGCTAACTTCTTAGCTCTTATTATGTCTGAAAAGTGCTGACTACTCTACTGTTAAAATTACAGCTGGATGATCTGGATAATATCCTTCAGTAATCGAAGCGTACTCAAATCTGTCTTTCTCTTTATAAATCTCATCTTTATCTTCGAAGTCCCAGTTATACGGTTCAACAGAAGTCTTATCAATATTTTTAGTTATCGCTAAATCACAGTCCATATGAATCGGCTCTTTATCTATCTTAAATTGATAGCTATCTCCTTTAGGAACTTCAAAATTACAATTGCTCCAGTTAACGTCTGCTCTGGTTTCAATACTTTTTTTATTTACATATTTATAACCTGTTACTATAAATTTTCTCTTTAAAATATGAGACATATAGTTTGTATCTCCAATTACTATTGTTCTATCATCGCTTTTTTCAAGAAAAGACGAAATCACTCTTATTTGATCTGATTTTAATTTTAATTTATCTGAGTATGGTAGGTGTACACCTACTCTGACCCGAACACCAACTATCATATATTCCTTACTACCATCATCTAATTTTAATGCTAATACATCAGGTTGCTCTAAGATTTTTGTCTCTTCATTATAAATTGTCATTACTTTTTCTTGAATATTCAAGTTCGATTTGACTGCAGCCAAAATTCCATTTTGATACTCTTGAGTAGGAACATCCGTAGTTCTTACCTCATACCCTGCATCATTTAACTGCTGAACTACCTCTTTGTGATTAGTAGGAAAGGCATATTCTAAAAAGAATACGACATCTGGATTTTTACTAAGAGCATTTTCTACTACAAAAGGTTTTAACACTCGTTCTTTTCCTTCTCTATATCCAGCACCTGAAATGTTGTGTGAAATAACTTTAATCATTACAATTCCTCCTAAAAGTTCGATATAATGGTCCGCTTCCCCGAAGCGGACCTGTTTCTATTGTTCATTTATCCTTTTATTGTTTACCGGTTGGTTTGCCGTAGCGTTGTTCGTACCATTCTTCATCTTGGAACAATCTCACATCATCCGTATAACGTCGTAAGATTGGATTTCCATTTGAGAAATGGGGTCTATCCTCTGTACTACGTTCGTAGACGAGTGTTTTTGTCATTTTGCAAGTCGGCTTCTCACTTAAAACTTGATTCGATTGTTGATCATATCGAACGACCGATGTAAAGCCATCTTGAATGGGTTCGATTTCTCTGTATCCCCACGTTGCATCAGAATCCACTGTTTGATAACCAATGTGAGCAATCACTAAATTAATTTTCTTTTGCTCTCGAACGGCATCGTTCTTTAGTGTCCTTACAACATTTTCCTTACAATCAATGATTTGCCAGAAATTATTGATTGGGTCTTTCGTGTCCTCAAAGAAAATATCTCCTACTTTGTAAGTAAAAATGCATTTTTCAAATTCCATACTATTCCTCCAAAATTTTTATTTCTTATTTCCTATTCAGTTGTCAAAGAACGTTTGTTTAAACTGTACATCTGTAGTACATTTTTAATTCAACCTCCTGACATGCATTATATATTACTTCCTCTATCTTGTCTACCTTTTTTTTGTACTTTTTTTTCACTTTTTTTCAAAACAAAAAACAAACGTTGTTAAATCAACGTTTGTCGATGTACATTTTTTACTATTTAGAATACTTATTTTTAAAATTCCAGAGAATATTTTTCAAAAGATCATGATTTATTGGAGCAACTAGCTCTTCTAAGCTACTTTGTAGTTTTAGAAATTCTTTATCAAACTCATCGTCCGATTCTAGATTTTCCTTTTCAGTAAGATGAGCTAATAAGCTGGCCTTTAGAATGTACTTAACGCACACACCAAGCGTAACTGATTTAGTATTGGTAGCAGAAGGTAGAATTTGTTTGTATTGAATAATCCCTTTTGCTACACGGTCACTAACATCTACGTTCAATTTAAGTTCTTTTTCTTCAACTGGATAAATATTATTTAATGGAATCGAATTGTCTTGTACAACTTTCTTCCAGTTTGTAATTCCTAAGGATGTATCAAAAGCCTTCGTTAAAATAATTGCTTTTGTTATTTTAGTATCTGTTTGTTTTTCGTAAATTTTCTTTAATTCTCTAATGTAATATGCGGATTCCGCTGAAATCCTGACTTGAAATTGTGTCATATTTTGACCTCCTTGTACAGCTCTATTGTACATTTGAGCATATAAACATTCAAGGATAATCAATTAATTTTGTACATTTCAACCTAGGAGTCTCCATGGGTTGCTCGTCAAGTTCCCTTTCAACCTGAGAACGCACTTCTCATCAGCTTCTTATCTCGTGTAGCTCCTCACCCAAGAAGCTCCTCATTAACTTTTCAGCAAAACGGACAAAACAGGACACGTAAAGCTCCATGGATTCTATAGTAGGAACAATAGCGCGTGCATTCAATGTGAATTACTGCTGCTAAGAAATTTATTTCCTAGCGGCAGTTTGAAGCTTGAAAGGAATTGAGACGTAAGGCTCAATCCGGTGCAGCTATTGTAACTACTATGAAGATATCCATAGGATCTTGTAGTGTCCTGTTTTTGTCCGTCCTATTTATTTTGCACATACTGCTCAAGGCGGTAGCTTCCTGCAGTGAGGTAGACCCCTGCCATCGCAAGGATAACCCAGACTGATGGGAAGAGGGTTTGAAGGTCAATCGACTTGTACAACCAGTAAATCGGGCTGATATACGCCACAAGTCTGAGCCAACTTCCTCCAAAATCCCCAAACGCTGCTGGCATTCCAATCCCAGCCATCACCATTACAAACAGCACTCCAAACGTGGTCGCGTGTCCTGGTGATTTGAAAATTCTAAAGAAGAATAAGTTCAGGCAGAGACTGTAAATAATCGTCGCGGCTAATAGTCCCGTAAACACTCCCCAGTTCATTTCTGGAACGAGTCCTGTAAAGAACATCGCTGCCATCATAATCATATTGACGATAAACATAAAGATAAAGTACGCCAATAAGAACGAAAGTGTGATTTCCAAATTAGAGCGTGGAGAGACGACTGAGCGTTTCAACACATGACTCTTCTTGAAATTAATCCAGTCCGAAGCAATCACTGACGCATTCATGATGACATAAAGGAGAGAGATGAGCATGACGACTCCACTCGCAACACTAGTCTTCGTTTCATTGATAGTTACGACCATTTCATTGTCAGTCTCTGGTAAGGTCTCTTCTTTGGTCAACACGCCTGTTTGTTGCAGCTTCGCGTTTAGCATGACTTCTTTTAACACCTTCGTCAACTGTGCATCAAGTAGAAAGTCTCTTGTGCCGCGCTGCGTATTCCAGATGCGAATCGTTGGCACTTGGCCTTCTTTCGCCTTCTGTAAATAGTTCGCAGGCACTTCGTAAATAACAGTCATTTCGCCTTTTTTCAAAGCCTCTTTAGCGCTATCTAAATCGAAGTACACATTTTCTTCTCGTATATACGGCGCAATCAATTCTTCGTACTCCTCATTTCCCTCGTTGAATACAAAGGCTACCGTTTTTGCGACCGTACTTGGTGTTTTCGTATCCACCGTTCCTTGCGTGGTAAGCATGATTCCATTGATAAGGGCCGGCATTCCAATCATCATAAAGAGAATTAGTGGCATTTTCAATAATCGTTTCAAATGAAAGATTGTCATTTTTACAAGATTCATTGACGCGCCTCCTTTCTCTTCAATGACCAGCTAAAGGCTACCCCTAACACTAAAATAATCGGTGCGGCAACCATAGCCATCCCTTTCATCGACACGCCATTCATCACATCGATAAATGGGGTGTAAGTAAATTGGCGAAACGGATTCCCGCTGAGGAAACTAAAGGTTGAGCTAATACGATCTAGAGGGATGACACCCGATAAAAACAAGTAAACCAAGTTGATTCCAGTTGAAAAGGCTGGCATGTTCTTCTCCGTCACAAAATTACCGAGTAAGTTTCCAAGAACATTGAAGACTAAACTATAGAAAACGATGAGGACAAAGATGCTACCGATGTTTCCTCCAAAAGTTGTTGGATCGAGGATTTTCCATAGGCCGATATACACGAATGCCAATAACGTCGTCGTAATCATATTCACGGCTAAATCGAGTCTGTCTCTTTCGCAAATGCTAAATGGCAATACGTTCAAACGTTTGCGAAGTCCGCTGAGTTCTCGTTGTACCCCAAAGCGCATCGCAGTATCAAGGAACATGATGAATAGAAATCCAAGTCCCGTAATCGCGTAGTGTTGGTGCGCAGTTACTTGTGATTCGGCTTCCACTTGGTCTGTCTCGAAAGCCTCAGATGCAATCTCCTGTTGTAAGGACACAAGTATCCCTGCTGCTTGTTCAGGCGTGATGGAGGCATTTTTACTTTCTGCGACTTCATGCATCACCGAACTGGCTTCTAATAATTGCGAAGTCATTGTTTTCAAGAGCGATTCATACACTGCAAGTGACGTACTCGATGTTCGCCCTGATTTCTCAAGGGTAATCGGAGTTGCTTGCGAACGCGTTTGAATCGACTCTGTAAAATCAGATGGAATCGTCGCAATGATTTTGGCATCGTCTTTCACACTTGTCAGCGCAATTTGTTTTTCCTCAGTGAGTTGCTCAAATAACTCAACGATTTGTTGTCCGTAAGTACCCTTGTCTTGATTATCGATATAAATCTTCGTCTCGATATTTAAATCAGATGGATTGAAGGCACTCTTTGTGGAGAAGGCTAAGAATAACGATAATAGAAATGGCATTACGACCATGAGTAATAGCGCCGGGAAAGACTTCAGAGAGGATATTAAATTGGCTTTAATATAACGAATGTATCTCATAAGTCCTCCTTAATCACGAAGCGTCTTTCCTGTTAATTGTAAGAACGCCTCTTCTAATGTTGTTTCTTTGACGTTGACGGATTTAATCACGAGTTGTGCCTGTTCGACTTGCTCAATCAACTTCATCATTGAGAAAATCGTTTGGTCGATCGTGAGGGCTATTTCTTGTCCGTCCACTGTTACAAATTGAATTCCGTTTTCGCTATTCTTCAACACTTCGTCAAATCCAGCAGGCACTCGGTCCAATGTGAGCGCCACTGTTTGTGTATGCCCCACGAGTTTTTTCACTTCTTCCTTCGTGCCATACGCCACTTCTTCTCCTAAATCGAGAATGAAGACACGCCTGCAGAGGGCTTCGATTTCCTCCATATAGTGCGAAGTGTATAGAATTGTCGTGCCTTGTTCGGCAAGAGACTGAATATAGTCGAAGATATATTGACGCGACTGCGCATCAACCCCGACAGTTGGTTCATCTAAAATCAAAATCGAAGGATTATGCAACATCGCAACAGCAATATTCAAGCGACGTTTCATCCCGCCAGAGTAGTTTTTCACTTTTTCTTTCTTCTTGTCGGTAAGTCCGGCCACTTCCAGCAACTTCTCAATTTGGCTCTTCAACTCTGCCCCTGCTAACCCGTAAAGTCCACCGAAGTATTCTAAGTTGTCGACTGCGTTCAATTCCTCAAGAAGCGCGATGTCTTGAGGCACTAAGCCTAAGTGTTTTCGAATTTCTACTTTATCGGTTTTAATCGACTTTCCGTTAATAAAAATGTCGCCGCTATCCATCGATTGAATCCCTGTCAGAATATCAATCAATGTACTTTTTCCGGCCCCATTTGGACCAAGCAAGCCGAATAGTTCCCCTTCCATAATTTCAAAGGAAACATTTTGTAGGACTTTTTGTCGTCCGTAAGATTTGGTTACGTCTTTAATTTCAATCATATGTACACCTCTTTATCGAATAAATGAAAGAATAGCTATTAATAAACAAAGAACAATCGCGACGATTTTTTCCTGTTTTAAATCTTTAGGGGTCTTCTTGGATTCGTTCATTTGTTTATCCTCCTACTTGTTTGTACCCTTATCATAGCAAACACCCATCGGAGTCTATAGTCCAAAACGTCATCACGTACCGTGACTAAAGTCATGTTTTCTATAAAAAATGCCCCGACTCTTTCATATTCTATACTCCATGGTGGTTTGTCTGAAAGAATCGGAGCAGTCTTGATTATTGTTTAAGTTTGTTTTCGTACGCGAAAATCACAAGTTGCGTGCGGTCACGCAATTCTAATTTCGATAAAATCGTACTAATATTATTTTTTACGGTTCCTTCTGAGAGGAAGAGCGTTTGCGCGATTTCTTTATTGCTTAAGCCTTGCGCCACTTGTTGAATGAGTTCCACTTCACGCGGTGTAAGTCCCCATTTCTCCGCATCAAAGGTTGCAGGCTTCTCAACAGTCGTATTCGTCAGTAGCGCTTCTGAAATCACCGTATCCATCACGACTTTCCCAGACAGAGCGACTTTAATCCCGTCAAGAATCGCCTCTGGACTACTGTCTTTTAATAAATACCCCGAAGCACCATTTTGCACGGCTTCGACGATATATTCGGTATCTTGGAAGGTCGTCACAATGAGCACCTTCACCTCTGGAAAGGCATCTTTAATGAGCTTTGTTCCTTCAATCCCGTTACTCTCAGGCATGCGAATATCCATCAAGACCACATCTGGTTGGTGCTCCTTGCAGGCTTCAAAGGCAGCACGTCCACTCTCTGCTAAAGCGAGGACTTCGACATTACCGCTCGCCTCAAGCATGATTTTTAAACCCGTACGGATGAGCATTTCATCGTCGGCAATAATAAGTTTGATTGGGTTTGTCATGGTTCTCCTCGTTTCTATTGTTTTTCTGTGTTCGGTAGAATCATTTGCACGGTCACGCCAGGATTTGACGCCTCAAGTGTCACCGACCCACCTTCTGCACGGAGTCGTTCTTGGAGGGATTTGAGTCCGCCTTTTGGAGCTAAATCGACCGCTCCCGTTCCGTTATCTTTAATCGTTACGACTAATTGCGATGGATTATACATCAACAGCACGGTAATGCGTGTCGCTTGTCCATGTCGCATCGCGTTTGTAATCGCCTCTTGGACCCCACGGAAGATGCTGAGCTCTGCCTCACTTGTGAGCGTGAAGGTTGGCTCATTTTTTCTGAACTGAATATCGATACCGCTGTTGACTTGCACCTCGTGGAAAAATTCTTCCAGTGCAATATCCAACTGCTTCTTATCCATTTGTTCTGGTTTCAAGTCATGAACAATCTTACGCACTTCTTGCAATCCTTCGACGGCAAAATCACGAAGTCCTTCACTCATTTCTTGAATCGGTGAATTTTGTTGCTTGGCCAGTTGCGAAATCGCCCCTAGCTGAATAATAATCGTGGACAGACTGTGTCCCACAGAATCGTGAATCTCACGAGAAATTCGGTTTCGCTCTTGCAGCGTGAAGATTTCCTTCATCGTCCCCATTTTATATTGGGCTTGTTGCAAGTCATACCGTTGCTCGCTGAGTTTTTGCTCGGCTTTTTCCAACTCTTCTTGCAGCGCTCTTCGCTCTTCCAAAATATGATTTCCATAAGAGAAGAATAAAAGGAAGAACAAAGTCATCACGATTTGAATACTGTCGCCTGTTTGAACGGATGGAACGATAACGACCGCCCCTAATATAAACTGTAGAATCAATGCATTTCTAAAGGAGAATCGGAGACTCACCTCGAAGCAGAGAAGTAGAATCAGTCCTGTAAAAATGGTATGGAAATATAAACAGAGGAGGACGACCGCGATGCCCTCAATCAAGATATACCACTGATATTTCAATGAATAATAGCCAACTTGCACAAGCGCGATAAATCCAAAGAAGAAGGCGATGTCTCCTGCGTTCATATTCGGTAGTTGCGACCATTCAAAAAGCGCAAAAAGGATGAAACCATACCGAATAATGAATCGTACCCATTGATCGATTTTCATGATTTCACCCCTTTGTCATTACTGATTTAATAAAAATAAAAACGCGATAAAATTATTGAGAAAATGCATCGAGATAGATGCAAAAACATTGTCGTTATAATAACGATACATCCCAACAATCGGAATCGTTAATGGAACGTACATCAACGCCGCTGTCCAATCAATCAAGCCTGCAGCATCGTTTGAAAGTGCGTGAAGTAGTACGAATAGAAACGCTGAAATAAACGTTAATACGTGAACGTTGAGTGATTTCTTAAACGAACCAATGATGGCTTCACGAAACACCAATTCTTCTAGGATTGGCGCCACAACGCATACTAGAACAAACATGGTCACTGCATTGTTTGTGCTCATCATTTTCTCGATTTGTTCTTGGTTATCCGACGTCACATCTCCAATAAACTGAGCGACCGCAATTGCTAATCCGATACGAAGTGCGTATCCAATCGCCAAATCTCGAATAAACGGACGCTTGATGAAGTTTTTGAACCCTTCCACAAGCTTCTCGCGGAACAATGCGACCCCAATCACTGTTGAAACCAGTTGAAGGATCAGGTAGGCATTTGTATCCACACTTGGTCCCGAAGACGTATAACGAATAAAGAACACCGGGAACACCATCAAGTTTAAAAAGTAAACAACCCATAATAGAACCGCATTTTTCTTCATAGAACACCTCTAGTCATCCGTGAAACGGACTGGTTTTGTATTTTTAATGCTATAGATTTTTTCGATTTTGCCATCATGCCATACGATACCGTGAAGCGCGCCGCCAAAAACAGCTCCGCCATCGATACCGATTTTGCCGTCATGTTGCCATAATTTCATAAAGTCGCCATCTTCGTTTAAGCCACGTAAAGGTGTGTGACCGAAGATAATCGTTTTGCCAGTGTTGTTGGCCCCTTTATGGAACGGCTCGCGAATCCAGTAGAAGTCTTTTGGCTCAGTGTCGTGCCAGTCGTCTAAGCGTAAATCCACCCCAGCATGCGCTAAGAGCAGGTCGCCTTCATCGATAAAGAGAGGACGTTCTCTTAGAAACGCAATAAGTTCTGGATATTGTGCTTTAATCGCTTCGGCATCTTCCACAGGATTGACCGGAGTACCTTGTGGGCGACCTAGTAAGTCGTTAATTGTCGTATCTCCATTGTTTCTGAAGTAGTGTGGAAAACGTCCTTCAGGATCGTCGATAAATGCAAGGAACATCACCTCATGATTTCCCATCAAATACCATGCGTTTTTCTCTTTCGCATATTTCATCCCTGTAAGGACACTACGTTTATTGTCTGGTCCACGGTCAATCAAGTCTCCCATGAAGACAAGTTGCTGAGTTTCTTCGTCCCAGTTTTGAAGCATTTCTTCCATCATGTCTGCTTCGCCGTGAATATCACCAATAATAAAATATGTTTTTTTCATTTTCTACACCTCAATTACTCTGTTACTGTCTATTATAGCAAACTTTCGCATCAATATGAAAGAGGATTTGACTCATGAAAAAATTTGCAAAAAAAGAAGCCTTACTTTCGTAAGACTTCTTCATCATTTAACATTATTTGTTTTCTTTTTTACGAGTGAATAATAACGCTGCCGCTACAACCACAAGTACGCCACCAATGATAACAGTGAATCCTTTTGCTGTACCTGTATTTGGTAATTCAGGACGTTTTGGTTCTTCTGTTGTTGGAACTGCTGGAGTTTCTGTTGTTGAACCTTCAGTTGTAGTTCCTTCTGTTGTCGTTGAAGCTGTAGTTGTTGTTGAAGTTGTTGTTGTGCTTTCTGTAGTACTTTCAGTTGTTGTTGTAGTAGTTGTAGTAGTTGTTTCAGGCATATCCCCATCAGCTGTACCTGAACCAGATAATAATGTGTAAGTTACATCTGTTGATTGTTCACTATCTAAACCTTCAGCTGTAATTGAGATTTTGTTTTCTGGGTTCTTAGTAGGATCTACTAAGTTTACGATATAGTCAACGTAAATAATTTTATCTGTTGTATCGATTTTTACTTTAATACCAGTATCAGTGATTTCATAGTCACTTTCTGAAAGGAATCCAGCTGAAACCCATGGATTTTCTGAATCTACTAATTCAACACGTAATGAACCAGGTACGTAAGTTTGGTTTGAATCCCATACGTCTGTGATTTCAATATTGTTTAATGTTTTTTTAGCGGCGTTTAAACGTGCCCACCAGTGAACTTGTTCAGCGTTTTCTGTTGGTTGAAGACCCCATTTAGTCACCATTTCTCCTGGAGTAGGTCCTTCAAGTGGATCGATTTTTTGTGATACGACAGTACCGTTAAAATCAAGTTCTTGAGTAGTATCTGCTAAACGATTGTCTGGTTCCCACTTAACATCAACTGTTAATTCGATGTTTTTGTTTAATTTGTGGTCTTTGAAGTAAGGACCAAACGTTACTGTAACTGCACCGCTTTCTGGTGACACTTCAGCATATGCTACTGTTTCTCCCGCTTTATTATAAATTGGGAAGCTGTAAGAAGATTGAATTTTCACAGGTGAATTCACTTTGAATGTCATTGTGTCATTCATGTTGATATCGATATTATCAGGAATATCTACTTTAAATGTAATTCCCCAACGAGCATATAAATCGGCTGCATCTCCCGAAATTTGAACAGTTGGATTCTTCACTTCAATCGCTGTTCCATTTTTTGTTACTTCTGCCGCACTTGCTTGTTTTGGAGTAAAGAATACTGCTAAAGCAAATAGAGCGGATAGTAATAAGAATAATTTCTTTTTCATAAAAATCCTCCTAGTTTCTTGATTTAAATTCTATTCTTTCAAACTCAATCATTTTTTATCCCAAAATCAACACTGTTTTTTCGAAAAAGCGATTACGTTTTGAAAGAAATTTGAACATAAATCAACTAATAGTTATTCTAAACTACTATTACTCTAACTGCAATTCAAAAGCCCCTAAATCATGTGTTTTTAATGATTTTTTTCTTTTAAAAATAAAAAATAAAAAAGCTAGAAATATCAGAAATATTTCTAGCTTGCTCAATTATTCTAAAATTCATTTAAAGCTACTTGCCGGGATTGAACCGGCGACCTCCACCTTACCAAGGTGACGCTCTACCGACTGAGCTAAAGCAGCGTTTTTTGGGTAAAAAAAAAAAGAACTCCGCCAGTAGGACTCGAACCTACGACATCATGATTAACAGTCATGCGCTACTACCAACTGAGCTATGGCGGAAAAATAACAAAGCGTGGCAACG
>JAGZLX010000052.1 GCA_018364485.1 Granulicatella adiacens | reverse complement strand
GGAATGAAGAACTGGGGATTCGAAGTGGCGCGCAACACCATCGTGGCAAATAGCCAAATGGAAACGACTCTACCTGGCGTCTTTGCCGTTGGAGATATCGCAACATACGATGGAAAGGTAAAAATCATCGCTACTGGATTTGGGGAAGCGCCTGTCGCAATCAATGCTGCGATGACGTATGTGAATCCAAATAGCCGTCCGAGCACGATTCATAGCTCATCCATGTTCTAACCGTTTACAAAATTTCAAAAAGAACGCTCAATTCATTTGGGCGTTCTTTGTATTTTGTGTTAAAATAAAAAGCTACTCTTTTTTAAAAGGGTTTCATAATTTGTTAAAAGGAGGATTTTTCAGATGAAAAGCCCAAAAGAATTACACGAACGCTCTTTAGAATTATTATCTGAGCGTGGTGTAGAATTAGAACAAATTGCTGAATTAGTTTATTTCTTACAAGAAAGATATGTACCAGGATTAACGAAAGAAGAATGCTTATTGAACGTTAATAGCGTATTGAAAAAACGCGAAGTTCAAAACGCCGTTATCACAGGTATCGAAATGGATAAATTAGCAGAAGAAAAGAAATTACATCCATTATTAAACGATGTTTTATCTGAAGATGAACCTTTATATGGTGTCGATGAAATCTTAGCATTATCCATCGTAAACGTATATGGTTCTATCGGATTTACAAACTATGGTTATATCGATAAAGTAAAACCAGGAATTCTAAAAACATTAGATGACAAATCAACTGGTAAAGTAAACATCTTCTTAGACGACTTAGTAGGAGCTATCGCAGCTGCTGCAGCAAGCCGTCTAGCACACAGCATTCCAGCAAAAGAAGAATTAGACTAATCACGCAAAAAGGATGAAGCCCACGCTTCATCCTTTTCTAAATTTATCGAGTGATACCGTATACGGTATCACCCTATTTTTTTATTCTCCTAAAATGAGTCCCGCAAATTCTTCTGCAGTGACTGCGCCAAAGTAGTTGCTTAAATCGATGGCACTTAAGACTTCTACTAAGTCTTCTTTCACCATACGAACACCTTTTAGTTTTTCTTCGACTTCTTGTACATTTCCTTTTGCAAAGAAGTCTCCGTAAATACGGCAATTTGAAATTCTACCTTGTTCCACTTCTAAGTAGCATTGAATTGTTCCGCATGCAAAACGTCCATCACGGTAATCACTATATTGTGGAGATTGGCCATAATTCCATTCCCAGTTTTTATATTTAGAAGCTGTGAGTTCATCGATGGCTTTCCAATCTTCTTCCGTTAACACATAACGTTTCGCTTCATCAATCGAGTTAATTCCTAAAATCTTACATGTGATTAAGTTTTTGAATTCATCTACCGTCACGTTTTGATACTCTGGAGCTAGGTATGGGCGAATACTTCCCACACGCGCACGTACCGATTGGATCCCTTTCGATTGTAATTTCTTCTTGTTTGGATTCAAGACTTTTTCCATCGCATCATAGTCCACGTCTAATAAGAGCGAGAATCCACCGTATACACGACCGTTACTGATTGTCATCGCAGCACCAGATACTTTTTTGCCTTCAATCGTTAAATCGTTACGACCTGTTTGTTCAACGGCTGTTGCGCCGAGTTCGTGTAAGGCTTTAATCGCTGGTTCATACGTTCTCTTGAAATCCCCGAAGATTCCATTGTCTTGAATTAAATAGCATACATTCACAGCCCCAGAGTCCACGTATACGGCACCGCCACCAGTGTCACGACGTACAACAAGAATATTGTTTTCTTTTAAATACTCTTCGTTTACTTCGGCAATTGTATTTTGGAATTTTCCAATTTCTACTTTAGGGTCGCAGTAATATGGGAACAAGATGTCATCATCTAAGAAGACATTACTTTGCACATATACTTGCATCGCAAGCGCTACTGCTCCATCTTTTACATATTTTCCATCACGGATTGGTTCGATTAAATACATCGTTTATTCTCCTTTAAGCTCTTGATATGTCCCATGAATTAATGGGGCAATGTTTTCTGATAATTGTACGGTCTGCTCTCTTAGCGCCAGCGGAATGCGGTAATGTTTATGATTCATACTTACAAACAACGCATTCGGATTGGCTTGTACGCATTTTTGGAAAGGCGTTTTGATAAACTGAGGTGTTGTAAAGCCCACTCCGATTTCTAAGAAGAGCACCTTATCGTTTTTATGTTCTTCTAAAAACGCATCATAGCGTGCCTTTTGCGCAAAGAAATCTGCTGACTCGACCATTCCTTTTTCAGCGTTACGCTTATTAATTTCAAGCGGCGCTCCGCATTCTGGACAAAACGGAATCAGTTCATAAGGAACCTTCATGTCCTTTTGTTCCGCAATCATATTACGGACTAATGCATCATCTTGATACGTTTTTGGATGACAGTGCTGGCTGCATTGGAAAAGCCCATACTCCCCTTGAATATGATAAACTTTCTCTTTGTCATATCCGGCCACCCAAAAGGCATTATCCGCATTTGTTGTGATGATGTGGTACGGCTTTGTTTTAAGCATTTCTAATAGTTCTACATACGATTGTCCCACTGGTTGGTCCAAATAATTGAGCGCGATAAAACGACTTTGAAACGCCCAATACTCTTCCCAACTCGGAAAATGAAACAAGCTCGCCTGTAGCATATCTAAAAATTGATACTTCTCGATAAAATCAGGAAAAGCGTCTTCGAATCGACTGCCAATATAGGTGAACCCATCTGCTGCCGACATCCCAGCCCCGATACCAACCACAATAGCATCAGCTTCCTGGAATAACTCCGCCAGTAGACTAGCTTCAGTCGTTCTTTCTTTTTGTAATGCATTCCATTTCGTCATTCTACTGTTCTCCTGATAATAATTTCTGATAAATTGATTGATCTTCCTTGGTATACGTTGAAAAGACAACGGTCATTGTTGAAGAATTGTCCTGCAACCACTTGTTCACGGTATCCACTGCAATACGAGCGGCAGGTTCTTTTGGAAATCCAAACTCTCCTGTTGAAATCCCGCAAAAAGCAATCGATGTAAGATTTGCTTCTCTTGCTGCTGCCAGACAACTCTTGTAACAACCAGCCAGTAACTGTTCACGAAGCGGCGTTACTTTTTGCCCTGGAGGCAAGAAGGGACCTACCGTATGAATGATGCACTTCGATGGCAAGTTGAACGCTGGCGTGATTTTTGCTTTTCCAACAGGCTCCTTCTTCCCTTGCTTCTCCATTAAATGATGGCAAAAGCTTCGAAGTTCAATCCCTGAAAAAGTATGAATCGCATTATCAATACAGCAGTGGTTTGGAATAAAACATCCCAACATCTCACTATTCGCCGCATTCACAATCGCATCCACTTGTAATTCACACAAGTCACCGTAATAGAGTTTGATTTGATCATTTACTGTTGGAACACAATCTGCCAAAGTCTGTACTCTTGGTGAATGGTATTCTTTTAAATACTCATTTTCTAAAGCGACATAGTCTGCAGGAGCCTCTTTTGGTGGTCTTACATTCACAAGCCCTCGCCAAAGGGTCTTCAACTCTTCTATCGGTTTTCCTACAACTGATACGGTTTCCCCTGATTCCTGCGCCAAGAACTCAATCATTTGTTTGAGCAACTGCTCTTCTTTATGATTATTCATCTTCTAATGCCAAGAATGCTGCTTCATCAACATCCGTTAATGTCACTAACCAGTGTTCTGCTGGCTTTTCAGAGTTTAATAATTTAGGATCTTCTGTTGCCGCTAAGTTTCTAGCTACAACTTTCCCTGCAAGTGGTGTCACAATCGACATCACTGTTTTACTTGCTTCTAAACTTAAGATTTCGTCTTCAGCTTCTAATTCGTCATCCATGTTAAATTGAACGAATCCAATTGTTCCGACATCATCTTGAAGTTCTGGAGTCATGCGAATCGTATAGTTTTCTCCTTCTTTATCAATCCATAAAAAGTTAGCAAATTTTCTCATTTTATTTCTCTCCTTTATATAATTCAGCAAGTAATTCTACTGAACGTTTTCTTTTTTCAATGGAACCGACGAGCGGAATAAATAACAACTCATCGGGATTGGAGACTGCTCTTAGCTCCTCCATTTGCTTGTAAACTTCACGTGGGTTTCCCACAATGAGTCGACTGCGGTTGCTAGCGATTTTTTCACGGTCACGCTGAGTTAGTTTATATTCTTCCACATCTTTTTGTGTTGGGAAGGTATGAAATTCTGAAAAATCCTGTTTTCCAAGCATCCATAAATCTAATGGTTTCGCCATCTCTTCGGCTTCTTCGCTCGTATCAGCAATAACCACAAATACCGCTAGTACGAAGTTACTTGGTTTACTATGAGATCCTGGTTTAAAGGTGGTGCGATATTTCTCAGAAAGACTTTTCGCCAACTCCACAGGATCTTGAGGAATATACGGAAACACACCATACACAAAGCTCAAGCCAAGAGTTGCCGCTGACTCAATCGACTGTCCGCCCATTCCAAGAAGGAACTGTTCTGGAACAGTCGCCACTTCTGGAACGACAATCCCTTTACTGCGCGCTTCATTCAAATAGTGCTGCAATTTTTCTAACCATAAGGCGTATTGCTCTTTCGAATAGATCGACTGCAAATTACGACCTACAAGAGGTGTTCCTGGGGAATTACCAAGACCGATATTCACACGCCCTGGGAATAATCCTTCTAGCGTTGACATGATTTCAGCCACTTTATACGGCGAATAATGAAGCCCCATGATTCCACCCGAACCAATATGGATGTTCTTCGTGTGGCTAGCAAGGTACGGAATCACCACTTCTGGAGCACTAATCGAGAGCGCTGGCACATTATGATGTTCACTCACCCAGAATCGATGGAATCCAAGTTCATCTGCTAATTGCGCCAACTCCAGTGTTTCACGAACGGCCTCCGCACTCGTCTTCCCTTCATCTACGAGACCATAATCTAACAGACTAATTTTCACCCGTCTCTCTCCCCTCGTAGTTCGCTTCTAGCCCTCTGAAGAAATCTCGTGCTTCTTTTTCAAGCGACTCCCCAAAGTCCATTAAAGGTACGATATCCTTGAAGGCTGCCTTTGGAATCGCTAATGCTTCAAGCGCTTCTGGTTTAATCGTTAATTGAATATCTGATTCATTTCCTTCTTGAATCTTCACGGCAAATTCTGGATCCGTGATAAACGGTGTTGATAGCCCGACTAAATCTGAATTTTCCAATGCTTCAAGGGCTTTTTCTTTAGAATTAATGCCGCCTGAAGCAATCACAGCTACGCGTCCTTTTAAGCGGTCATAGACGACTTTATTCACGAGTTCGCCTTGATGCGGTCCTTTAGCACGGACTTTATTTCTGAAGACATCATGTCCCCAGCTCGCAATAGCTAAATAATCGATATTGACTGTCTTAAGCGCCTCTTCGAAGAATTCAAGAAACTCATCCACGGTATATCCAATTTGGTTCCCACGCGTTTCTTCAGGCGTCGCACGGAATCCAAGAATAAACTCTTCTGAGGCATATTCATCAATCACTTCTTGAACCGCCGTTAAAACTTCCATCCCGATTCTTGAGCGGTCCTCTAATGTCTTACAGCCATACTCATCTGTACGCTCGTTTGAGAACGTTGAGAAGAAGGTTTGAATGAGTAATCGTTGTGCCGATGAAATTTCTAGCCCGTCAAATCCAGACTGGATGGCAATTTGTGCAGCACGACGATAATCTTCGATAATGCCATGAATTTCTTCTACCGTTAATTCTTTCACTTCATGTGGGAATGGCGATTGCAATGTCATCGCACTTGGGCCATACACATAGCGGTCACGGTTTAAGGCATGACTTGCAAAACGTCCTGCATGCGTTAATTGTAAGATGGCTTTCGCTCCACCCGATTTCATCGCTTTAGCTAGTTTGGTTAAGCCTTCGATATCGTCTAGAGAAGTCGCACTAAAACCATACTCAAATAGCTGTCCGTGCTTGTTCACGTATGCCGCCCCTGTAATTTGAAGGGCTGCTGCATATGCACGACGCTCGGCGTATTTTAAATCATCTTCTGTAATATGACCTTCTTTCGTTGAAGAGTTCGTCACCATTGGAGAAAGCACAAATCTATTGTCCAATGTGACTCCTTTTTTTAATTTGAAAGGCTTAAATAAAGCTTCTGTTTCTAACACACTTTCACTTCTTTCTACTGTTTTGTTACTTGTAATAATTGTTCTTGTTCAAACCATTCTGCGATTTGTAGGAGCAAGTCTTCTCTTCCTTTTGCTGCAGCGAGTTGCACGCCAATCGGAAGTCCATCTTTGGTACGGTGAACTGGTAAGCTAATGGCCGGTTGCCCAGTAATATTAAATCGTTGGGTAAATGGCGTATCTGCTACGCTCTCCTCGAACATTTCCCAGAGTAATTGCTGCTTTTGGTCTTTTGTAAAATCATCAATGCTCATAAGTTGGGATTTTAAATTCGCGGATAATTCATACGGAACAAGACTTGGAGCCGCCTGTGCAACTGTCGGCAACAGTAGCACATCGTACTGCTCGTGTAATTGCGCCATCTGCTCGGCATAAATATCCCAACTTGAAGCCACTTTTGAATACTCCATCCCCGAAATATCCAGGCCACTACGATAAATCGCCCATGTCATTAGTTCCATATCGTCACGCGTTACTTGGCGCCCGAGCTGGCGTTCAATATTTTGGAACATCAACGCTGTTTCAACCGCACTGATGATATAAAATCCTTTTTGCAGAGCGATACCGTCGACAGGATCCTTTTGTAAAAGCGTTACGGAGTGCCCATGATTTTCAAAGAAATGTGCAATCTTCATCACGGCATCTACCGAATCCTTAGAGACCACTTCTCCCACTGGTGACTGTAATAACACAGCCACTCTTAATGGTTTTATTTTTTCTGTTTTATAAAGCTGTTCGTAACTCAGTTTCGGTAATGGAAATGGACTTTCCATCTGGCACTCTTGCATATGGAATAATAGATTTCTTGTATCTCGGGCGGTTTTTGTCAGCGCAAAATGAACGGTTGCGCCATTCCATCCACGATAAGAGCCTGGTCCAACAATCACACGCCCTCTAGAAGGTTTCAGTCCAATCAATCCATTATGACTGGCCGGAATTCGAATCGATCCACCACCATCGCTTGCTGCTGCAATTGGTGTAATTCCGCTTGCTACAACAGCAGCTGCTCCTCCACTAGAGCCTCCAGCGTTTCGCTCAGGGTTCACCGCATTTCGAACAGGTCCATGGAGTGCGGCATCACTGACGGTCTTAAATCCAAATTCTGGCGTATTTGTCCGTCCCATAATGATAAAACCGAGTTCTTCTAGCCGTTTGACAAAGTTATCTGTCTGCGTACTTTTTACATCTTTGAATAAACGTGAACCATATGTACAGACGCTTCCTTTTTGTTCTTGCCCTAAGTCTTTTAGAAAAATAGGAACTCCCGCAAATGGTTGATTCGTCAGTTTAAAGTGTTTTGCTTTTTCAAGCGCCTCTTCATATTGCTCATAAACAATGGCATTCAGAGAAGGATTAAGCGTGCGCGCGCGTTGAATCGTTTCTGTTACTAATTCTAATGGACTCACTTTTTTCAAACGGACAGCTTCGGCTAAACTTGTCGCATCCATCACTTCATCACTTCCCTTTCTCTAAATAACAAGCCATTATACCCATGAAACGGCCTCAATTACAAAAGTACGGCCTGTAAAAACACGAAAAAAAACAGTCTCTAAAACATTTCCTGTTTCAGAGACCATTTTATAATTAACCTTTTTCTTTTTTATGCTTTTTCCATAGGAAAACTAGTAAGAGAAGTGACGAAATAGAAATGAACATTCCAAGATGTAATCCTGGTGGCGTATAACTCCACACAATCTCGTGTTCTCCTTCTGTCAGCGAAACGCCCATAAAGAAGCCAAGCGCTTTTTTCACTTCTTGCTTCTTACCATCCACCGTCACGCTCCAACCAGAATGGTATGGAATCGTAAAGGTCGCAAAGGACTGCTCACTATTAGTTACAGTGACATGTGCCTTCACCATCGCGTTTGTATACGACTCAATTGTAATATCATTTGCTTTCTTATATTGCGTCAATGCGTTTGCGAGTGTTGTGATATCAATCGTATAGAACTTGAAGCCACGTAAATCCCATTCTTTGGCCTTCGCGTCCTCAATCGCAAAGGTAATTGTCTGATCTAAATTCCCATTTCCAATCATCCACAATTGGTTCTCATGGAATCGATTCTCATACGGATAACTGATACCATTTAACATCACTTTTGATTTAATCACAGAGCCCGCTTGACGTTCTGGAATTTCGACAAAATACAATTTGTTTGGTTGTAAATTGAACTTCCATTCAATTTTAGCAGGTTCCGCCTCATTTGTTAGCGTGTATTTCTCCGGCCCCTTCGTTAAATTCGTCGTCACAGGTTCGCCTACATTAACCTCCGTCAGTGCATTTGTTCCAGAGAGCCCAATCACTTGCAAGAGCTGGTTGAGATTGGCTACTGGTTGATTTTTTTCAAAAGCGATATTGGTTGCTGTATTTTCATTCGTTAAATAGCCAAGAGAAAACGCATATGGATTGCGGTAAACCACAAAATCCTTCACTTTACCTTCTTTCGCATACATGCCGCGTACATCCGCAAAGACACGATTTTCATCTCCGTCCATCATAAAGCGAGAAACTCCAAAGAGCGAATCTAAAATCACATTGCGGTCGGTATAATTCGTCACCGATTGAGATGTTGGAAGTCCTAGATGACTCATCTCTTCAATCAATGCATGCTCTAAACTTGATGTAAAGTGTGAAGCCCCATTATATCCAAATGCAATCGGGAAGTTCGCATGCGACAATCCTTTATGCATTTCCATTCGCGTAAACGTACTTTGATGGCTATAGCCTTCTTTATCGAAAGCCATCGCAAATTCCATTTGTTCCTGTAATCCTGCCTTACCGATAAAATAAGGAGCTCTTCTAAATCCGACAAACGAACTCACCATTAACTCAACAATCACGACTCCGGCTGTTAGTTGTAGCCTACGAACTCTTTCAGCTCTTCTAAAGAAGAAAGCTAATAAGATAATCGTCCAAATAATAAAGGCGAGTATTTTCTGTGAGGTCTCGACATATTGCAGACTTCTTAGAGTCGACAACACTAAAATCGTTCCAAAGCCAAAGATGGCCACTAAAAATTCATTCAAGCGGAATTCATCTTTCCACTGCATTAAGCTTTCGGATGCTAGCACTAGCATAAAGCTATTGGCTACCCACGAATTTCTAAAGTAGAATCCAACCGGTCGTTGTCCCATATGCCAAATTTGGTCGAAGCCTTGAATTGAAAACGAAAGCAGCAAGACAAGTAACACGACTGTCGCCGCTAATTTCTTTCGAATAGTGATTTCTTTTTTAGCGAAGAAGGTACATAGGCCAAAGAGTCCTAAGCCCCCGATAAAGAGTTGCGGTAACGCCTTAGAATCGCCCCACTCTTTTTCACCAAAGGATCCTAAGATGAATTTTTGCGGCATAGCCACTAAATCATTTACTGGGTTCCACGACCATGCAAAGGTACTTCCCGCACTCGCTTTACTTTCAAGCAAAGCACTAAATACGGGTAATAGCCAAAATGCTGCAAGGCCCACTCCAATCAGTTCAAATAACGCGACCTTCCCTAGTTTGAGTATCGCCTCTTTTAAAGGAATATCCTTCGAGAAGACTACGTAAAATGTATAGAGTGCCACAAAGAGGCACATCATATACCCTGTATAAAAATCCGTTATTAAACTAATGGCAAGAAACAGCGGTAATTTCACCGAACGCTTCCCACTCGCCACCTCTTCAATCCCCAAGAGAATAAACGGAATATAGACCAGATTATCTAAGAAATTCGGATTATACTGTTGCGATACGACAAATCCGCTAAGGGCATATGACGAAGCTAATCCTAATGATAACCAGTAATGTTTCGACACGCCTTGGAATTTCTTTTCTAAGAAATATCCAAAGACGACTCCCATGACCCCAGCACGTAGAAGAGGAATCACGTAGCTAAGGACTTGAAAACTTGAAATTGGAAAGATCACATATAAAAACGTGAATGGACTTAAACTATTAAAGCCCCAGACACTTGGCATGGCTCCTCCAAGTGACTTCTCGAAGGACCAAAATAGACCACTAAAATCTCCACTCCAAAATAGTTTATGCAATCCGATATAAAGCGGAAAATATTGAGAAAGAAAGTCTCCACTATGAATCGAATTTTGCGAAAAAGGGGTCAATCCTAAACTTAGGAAGACCCCCAACATCACCACAAATGGAAGGAAGAATAGCGAACTATATTTTAATTTCATTTTTGAAATTGTCATTATAGTCTACTCCTATTCAATTAAATCCATTTTTTATAAATGGCTAACACATAAATACAAATTGATAAGATTGAAATTACTAATCCTGCCATAAATCCTTCTGGCATGTATGTCATCTCAATCGTATGTTCACCAGGTGTAATTTGGAAGGCAAGAAGACTATCCCAAACTTTAGCCGTTCCAACGACTTGACCATCCACTTTAACCGTCCAGCCTTTTTCATATGGAATACTTGTCATCATCCATGTACTGTCGTCTGTAATGTTCACAGTTCCTTGGATGTGAGTATCATCCCAATGAGTGACTTTCATCCCTTGAAGTTGACGCTCTTCAATCATGCGGTTTACTAAGGCACTATTTGAACGTGCTAGGCGTAAACCTGACAAGTTGTATTCGTCATCTGTGTCAATTTCAATCGTTAAATCAACGGCTTTTCCAAGTGAATCATGAGCCACTTGAATAAGTTGTGTTTGTTGGAATTTATCTTGGAAGTCATACGTATTTCCGTTGAGTAAAATTCTCACTTTGTTTTTATTCGTATGAGAAAGTTTTTGAGGAATCGATACCCAGTAATCTTCAGAAGACTGCGGTACTAAATGATACGTAATTGTTCCTGGTTTCGATGAATCCACGCGTTTATACGTTTCTGGTTTAGAAGAATCAGGAACTTCCATATTCTCCAACTTCACTTCGTTGGCTGCTAGAAGCGTTAAGTAGTTCTCACTGGTAGCCCCCATCGCTTGGACAATCTTGTTATGGTTTTGAATTGGTTGATGATTTTCCAGTTTTACATTCACTGTCGCATCATTCACACCATAAGCGATTGGTAAGATTAATCCTGTTTCATACGTCTTCGTTCTTGTTGCTTCATACACTGGTTCTTTCGA